>JAEWWD010000221.1 GCA_023396535.1 Bacillota bacterium | reverse complement strand
TACCAAACACCACGGCAAACACTATGGCAAACGCGCCGCAAAGAAGCCGCTGCCTCCAAGTGGGGGGCAAATATAACAACAAAAGTATGGCCGCCAGCAGATCGAACCACAGCGGCAGCGAGCCGGTATACAGCGCGGGGTATCCTTCTGAAAGCAGCAAGGCTGCGGGCAGCGCCGCCGAGATGGCGGCAAGCCAGCCCCGACCGCGCCCAAACCACGCGATCACGGCGCACGCAGGCGAAAGCAGCGCGAATAAGCCCCACGCAAGAGCATACCGCATGGGAAAGAACCCTTCTATCAGCCTGCTGTGCAGGTAATAGGCGACGAGCATACCGGCAAAAAACAGGAATACGCGGAGCGCCGCCGCACGCCGCGCGGGGCTGTACGCAGCAATCAAAGTCGCCGTAAATATCCATACGCCAAGGTTGGTACCAATTTCACCTATGACGGCGACGTTATCCAGCGCTTTGGCGAGAAAGCCCATCGCGACGCCCAGCAGCGCGGCTGCGAGCGCGCGCATGTTCCAGGCCTGATAGGGCTTTACCTCCGGACGTATGGCGTCCAGTCTGCTTGTGATATCCCGCAACTCGGATCCCCCGTTTCAACAGTGTCTCTACAGTATAACACAAACGAAAACGCATATCCGTACATGCCTTACCCGCTGTTATAGCCGTAAAGCCCAGAACTCATTTGCGCTTCATTTCCTTTCTCAGGCGTTATCAATATGCTATGCTTGAAAAAATATGCGCCGAACCCTGGGGAGGAGCTAACATGGGACTGAAGACGATATTCCATATCGACGAATCGGCCAAGTGGAGCCTGCTGCTGAAAAATGCCGCCAATCTCGTGCAGATGGCGGATATGGAAACCGCGAGTATCGAAGTGCTCGCGAACGCGGAAGCAGTCAGGGAATATGCGGCGGGGGAAGATACCGCCCATATCGCACAGATGCGGCGGCTGGCTGATCAGGGCGTGCTGTTCACGGCCTGCAGCAACGCGTTAAAAGCGTACCGGATAGAGCCGGAGCGGCTTATACCGTTTGTGACAATAGTCCCCGCCGGCGTTCTTGAGCTGACTCAACGCCAGATGCAGGGATACGCGTACATCAAACCATAACAGCATCCGCAAGGTCCGGTTTAAAATATCCGTTCGCCATATTGGCGAATATTTTTAGGATTATTGACATATGCCATTAATGTGGTATACTGCGGATGGAGCAACAATCCGGCATTACGGAGGAAAGGGGTGACGTATGCCAAGGCCAAGGAAGTGGCGCCGCGTATGCTGCATGCCGAATAGCCAGAGCTTTGGCCCACTGGACGGGCAGGCGGGCGCGCGCATCGTGATGGGCATAGACGAATTCGAAACCATACGGCTGATCGATCTGGAAGGGCTCAGTCAGGAGGAATGCGCGCAGCGGATGGGTGTGGCGAGGACGACCGCACAGGCCATTTACAGCAGCGCGCGCGCCAAGCTGGCCGAATGCCTCGTAAAAGGCATGGAGCTATCCATAAACGGAGGAGACTATATACTCTGCGACGGAGAATCCCGCGGCTGCGGATGCGGCCGCTGCCACAGAAGATGCGGCGCGCAGGGCGGCGCAAATCAGGAAATATCGGAAGACGCGGCGGAAAGCGACGATATGCCTATTGAATCGGGGGGAAGCATCCGCCCTGCAACAGGAACAGGAAAGGAAGCGGACAATGAGAATAGCGGTGCCTTATGAAAACGGCCGGGTGTTTGAGCATTTCGGCCATACGGAGCGTTTCAAGGTCTACGATATCGAGAACAGCAAGGTCGCATTGGCAACCACGGTCAACACCAACGGCAGTGGTCACGGCGCGCTGGCGGATATCCTCAAAAAACTGCGTGTGGACACGCTCATCTGCGGCGGGATAGGCGGCGGCGCCAAGCGCGCGCTGGCCGAAGCCAACATCCGGCTTTACGGCGGCGTTAGCGGGGACGCGGATACCGCTGTGGAAGCGTTGCTTGCGGGAACTCTTGAATATAACTCGGAAGCCACCTGCGACCATCACGGGGAGCATCACGACGGCGGATGCGGGGAGCACGGGTGCCACTAAGGCTAATGTGAATATACCATGGTGAATAGCAGATAAAGATCTGTATAAATTTAAGATTATAATGATGCGATTAAAGTGCCGGAAACGGCACTTTTTTAGGTTTATTGCAAGGTTGATTTGCTTTGAATATGCCCGGATCGGCCTTTTGAGTACTCCGGAATTCGGTAACGCGTTTAGCATCGAAAAATAGTTGATTTTTCGACGAAATATAACGATAATAGAAAAAGACTCAAGACATTTTCCAATTGATTTCCACCATATTAACACGAGAATATTCAACGATGAATCCCAACGGGAGGATGAAATGCAAACCAAACGCTTTCTCAGCCTTGCCCTGTGCGCACTGCTCGCGCTCACATTGCTGCCCGCCCCGGCTTATGCCGCCACTTTCACCCAACCTACCTCAGGTACTGAGTTGGCGCAGTGGCTGCTCGCGCCCAATGCGGACGTCACCATCACGGGTACGCCCGTCTATACGGGCGCGCCGTCCGCCTGTTCCCTTTTTAACGCAATCGACCTCGGCACTATCGGTGAGGACCATTTTGCGCTGCCGGCGGGCATACTGCTCACCAGCGGCGACGGAACGCCCCCGGAATCCAATACCAGCGGCAGCTTTGGTTGGGATAATGGTATGCCAGGGGATGCCGACGTAAAAACCCATGCGGATCTGGGCTTTGCTACTTTCGACGCCGCAGCGCTGGAGTTCAGCTTCACGGTACCGGCGGATACCCCCGCCGTGGAGTTCCTGTTTATGTTCGGCTCGGACGAATACGCGGAATATAAAGATTCAGATTATGTGGACGGCGCCATCGTGCTGGTGGACGGCGTCAACTACGCCATGTTCTCCAACGGACAGCCGCTCAAGGTGATCAGCGACGCGGAAATGGTTACCAACAATAACGCGCTCTCCATAGAATACGACGGCATATCGGCGCCCAAGCGGATCGTCGGTTTGCTCAATCAAAGTCTTACAACGCATACCATCAAAATCGCCATTGCGGACACGTCGGACGGCGGCTACGATTCCGGCCTGTTTCTCTCGGCTATGAAGGTCAGCCACGAGACCAGCGGCGGTATTTCGCAAGCCGGCAAGAACAGCGACGCGACCGTCTCCTCAAGTAGCTATACCGTCGCCCAAAGCCGAAGCGCGGGCAGCATTTCTCTGGTTCCGGCCGGTACGGACAAAGCAGCCTTCCTGGCCAATATCGCCAGGGGATACGCGGTGCAGACATGGAATACGGATGGCCTGCAGGATCCCGTGCAGGAAGGGGATACCCTCGTTGTAACCGCGGAGGATGAGACCACCACCATCACCTACGCCATACACCTCGCCTACGCCGTGTCGGTTGGTATGGCGGAGCACGGCACGGCAAATGCGGATAAATCTTTGGCCGCGCCCGGGGACACCGTGACGCTTACGGCCGCACCCGATTCCGGCTACCATTTAGAGGAGTGGCAAATTTCTCCCGCGCTCTCCATCGTCAATAATCAGTTCACCATGCCGAACGAGGCTGTGACTGTCACACCCGTGTTTGAACTGAGCAATACCAACGCCACAGTGGCCTCATCGGTCTATACGGTATCCGAGGACGGCGGAACAGGCGAAATCTCAGGCGTACCAGACGGTACGACGGCGGCGGCCTTCCTTGCCAACCTCGCCAAGGGGCACGACGCGCAGACATGGAATACGGATGGCCTGCATGACCCTGTGCAGGAAGGGGATACCCTCGCCGTGACCGCGGAGGACGGGACCACTATCGTAACATACACCATACACCTCGCCTACGCCGTTTCTATTGGGACGGCGGAGCACGGCACGGCGAATGCTGATAAATCTCTGGCCGCGCCCGGGGACACCGTGACGCTTACGGCCGCGCCCGATTCCGGCTACCATTTAAAAGAGTGGCAAATTTCTCCCTTGCTCTCAATCACAGGCAACCGGTTCGTCATGCCGGCCGAGGCCGTTTCTGTCACGCCCGTATTTGAAGCCAACGACGCCGCCATACGCGCCGTGGAAGCCAAAATCGACGCACTGCCCGACCCGGCCGCTGCCGGCGACCAGGATATACTCGACGCCCAGGACGATATACTGGATGCGAAAAAAGCCTACGACGCACTGAGCGGCGATGACAGGCCGGGCGTGGACCCTGTCCGCGTCGACAAGCTGGATAAGCTTATTACCCGGCTCACCGCGCTGCTGATCATAGTCCCCGAAAGCAACGGCGTTTCCGCCGAAGGCATAGGCGCAGCCGTGCTGGTACCCGAGCTTTCGTCCCCCGATACCGGCAGGGTGGTGGTAGAGCTTGCCGCCGAACCCGCATCGGGTGGGGGTGTTTTTCCTAATTTCGCCGTCGCGGAGCAGGCCCTCGCGGACAGCGGGCAGCGGATAGTCTCCGGCTATGACCTTTCCCTGATCAAAACCGTTTTCGACGGCGGAGGAGCGCAACTCTCCCGCGAAACGGTGCCGGCTTCCAGCATCTCGGGCAGTATTACGGTGCTGCTTCCCGTACCCGCCGGCTATGGGGACGGCGCGGGGCTGACGGTGGTGTATATCGATGACGACGGGAATGTCACCGCGCTGCCTACCACGCCGGTCATGGTGAACGGGGTAGCATATCTGCAATTTACAACCACACATTTTTCATTGTACGGCATCGTCGCCAATATACCCAAACATTCCGGCCTGAGCGACGGCTATCCCCAGCGCACGCTGACAGATGAGGACAGCGGGCTTACCGTCTCCGGGGCTATCTCGGCCGACGCCTCGCTTCGGGTGAAAACGCTTTCCGGGGATGCGGGCGGCGCGTTCGGGGACGCTGTCCGGCAGCGCACGCAAGCCATGGCGGATACGCTGTACCTGGCCGCCGAGGTATCGCTCACGCACGACTATAGCGGCGGGTTCACGCTCGCCTTCCCGGTAGGCGGCCAGTACGAAGGGCAGAACGTTACGCTGCTTCAGTACGTTGGCGGCAAGCTCAAGACATTTTCCGCCACCGTACAAAATGGAACAGCAAGCTTCCGGGTAACCGGCTTAGGCAGTATCGCGCTGTTCGTACCCGTGCAGGCTATTGACCCGATGACTATTCCCAAGACCGGCGGCGCGCCGCAGCCTTTGGCGCTGTTCCCGATCTTGCTGGCATTTGCGGGAATGGTGTGGATACGCCGTGAAAAGATAGTAAGAAAACGTGGATAGTTCAGACCGGCCCCGCTCAAAAGAGCGGGACCGATGCTTTCCGATTTTGAAATTCCGCGCTTACATCGTCCCGAAAACTTTTGTTATAATTACCATACAACGAGCGGTGTCCGACATGGAGCGTAAGTCCAGTTGTCGGGCGCCGCTTTTGTATTTTGCAAGCAAACCGCGTTCAGCGTGAAGGAGGTGGAAATATGAGGCACATACAACCCGCGTGTTTGCCTCAGACCATCCGTTTTGAAACGTCGGAGGGATCGAAAGGATATGGATCATACACAAGAAAAAACGCGTGCCGTATAAAATCGTCGACGTAAACAATCTGACGACAGTTCCGTCGAAGTACGGCTGTAGGCGCGTACAATACGCATGGCTCCGGTGGATATTTGGCCTAAAATCCCTAAAATCGGGCTATTTTTCAGGGAATCCGGAAAGACTAAGCACAGGAAGGTCCGCTTTGCGGGCGGCTCCGCCGCCC
>JAEWWD010000201.1 GCA_023396535.1 Bacillota bacterium | reverse complement strand
ACTCGAAATACTGGATATACTGCTGTCGCTGCCCGTGCGGGACAGCCGCATGGAAGAGGCGCTGCAGATCGTATTGGACAAGCAGGACGAGTTAGGCCGGTGGAAGCTGGAAAACGGTTATTTCAGCGAGCGCATGCTGACGTCTTTCGGCGCGGTTGGCGAGCCGAACAAGTGGATCACTCTGCGCGCGCTGCTCGTGCTCAAACGCGCGTACGGCGGGTAACCTGCCTAAGATTTCGCCGGCCGTTCAAACAGGAAATGCATAAACATACTTTCGGGCGTATACGGGTTCCGGGCGTAATCCCCGTACATCTCGATTTGCAACAAGTCCGGCCGTTTCCCCGGCCGGACTTGCTGATGAACGAATGCTATGCTTTTGCCTGAATGGTTTTTGCAATGCTTCCAGCCAGTTCGGCGGCCTGCGCGTCGCTGAGCCGGAATTCGCTGGTCTGCTGCGGCGTGGGCTTGGGGTCCTTGGGCAAAAGGTTCGTGATGTAGCGCGTTTCGAACGCGAACGGACGCGCGCCGGCGCGTTTTGCGATATCGTGCGGCAGGCGGGGGTTGGGGTTGAGCGATCCGCCGCTGATGGTGACGAACGCGTAGGGCATTGGACGCTTTTTAAGCTGCTTCAGATATGCGCGGATGGGCGCGGCCGCCTTGCCCATCCATGCCGGCGCAAGCAGCACTACGCGGTCGTACTGTAGGAGCGCGGCCGGGTCCGGCTTGACGGCCGGGGTGCGGCCGAACAGCATATCCAGCGCGATGCTGTTCATGGTGACGAGCTCCTCCGGAACGATCGCGATGTGCTCCGCGCCCAGCGCCGCCGCGAGGGCCGCCGCCAGCTTGTTGTTGTTGCCTGTATAGGAATATGAGATGACTGCCGTGCGCATATGGGAGTACCTCCTGCAAATATTAAGTCGTTTCAGTTGATCAGAACGGGATCATTACGGTTTTCCGGTATTCGCGGTAGGCGTTGCCGTAGCGGCGTTCGAGATATTCGTTCTCTTCCCGTACCAGCCGCCGCACGACGAGTATACTCACGGGCACCACCGTCAGCACGAGGTAGGAGTTGAACAGCAGCGCGACGCCGGGCAGCGTAATGAACAGCATAAAGAAATACATGGGGTGCAGAAACAAATGGTACATGCCCGTCGTGACAAGCCTATCCCGTTTGTGCGCGGCCAGCATCTGCACCGCTGCCACGAGGTTGAGCGAGAAGCCCGCGATAATCAGCGCGACGCCGGCCCGCAGAAGCGCGGCGTATGCTTCCGTTATGCGGAATGACGGCGCGAACAGATAGCTGATTGCGATCGTTACCGCCAGGTACGCGCCCACCGCCGCTCCGGCCTTGTGCCCGACGCCCAATACGGACATTTGCTTTTCCATACCTTTATTCTCCGTTTCCGTCAGTTTTCCTGCGCCTGACTGAGCGCGTTCTCCAAAGCCTTCAAATGCGTCTTGGTAGTGATGGTCGCCCCGCTGATGCCGTCCACCTGCAGGGTTTTTTGTTCCGTCACGCGGTCAAACAAATCGGTTATCGTCTGGCCTTTTATCTTTTCCGTATTCTGCTTCTCGCCCGCGAGCGCGCCTTCCACAACACGGATATCCGCAATTTCACCGTTTGTGACGACGACCTCAACGGCGGTATCGCGCAGGCTATCCTTCGTACCCTTGTACGCACCGGTGTACGCGCCGTCTTTGAGGCGGTTGAAATCGACATCCCCGACCGTGATGTTCATCGCTTCTTTCCGCCCCGGCTCAAATGCGAGGACAGTGACCGCCATGCCCAATACGATGACCCCCACGATGCAGAGAAGCACGATCAGGCCGGCGCGCCTTTTCTTCTTTTTAGGTTGTTTCATGCTATATTCCTTCCCCTGTCATCGGCTGTATGCCGGTGTACGCTATATGTTTGCGCCTTTCTCGGCGGCGCGGTCCGTCAGCCCACTGAGAACGAAATCCGTTAAATAGTCCTGTAATGCGGGGAAATAGTTCAGGCCGATCTCCTCCTTGTGGTAACCGATGCGTATGATCGCCCCGAACAACGCCATGATCATTTCGCTGTCGATATCCGCGCGTATTTTTCCCTCCCGCTGCCACTGTTGTACGAGCTTGTGAAAATCCCGATAAAGAAAATTCATAGCGCTCAGGCCGTCGTCTTCGCGGAAAAGCCGCTCGATTTTGCCGGATACCTCCGGATCATACCACTGCCGCAATATCGGGTTCGCGAGCATGCCCTCCATATTCAGCGCCAGCAGCCGCTTGATGAGCCGTACGGGGTCGTCGTTCAAATCCAGGGTTTTCAGAACGCCCCGCATCATTTCCCCCGTTTCACGCTCCATGATTTCCGTAAACAGCCTATCCTTGGAGGCGTAGTAATTGTAGAACGTGCCTACGCTGTAGCCGGCTTTCCCGGTGATATCGGCCACGCTGGTATCCTTAAATCCCTTCGACGCAAAAAGCTCCCGCGCCGCCTGATACAGCGCCGTCTTCTTATCTTCCGTATCAGCTTTCACGCCCCGTCCTTTCCGGCTCCGTTATAGTGCCAAATTCAAATAATGAATGAATATTTTTTAATTCATTCAGATTATAGCGGCACATACTTCTCCTGTCAAGGGGGAAAACAAAAAAATATTTTGCAGATTGACAGAAAGAAAAACATATGATAATAATAACATATGATAAATGCAATAAGGAGAAGGATATGACCATCGAATACGCCATACTGGGCATTCTGAGCCTGCGCACCATGACGGGGTACGACCTGAAAAAGGTCATGCAGGATTCCCAGTTCATGCACTGGTCGGGCAACAACAACCAGATCTATAAAGCGCTGGTCGAGCTGCTGGAGCAGGAATATGTAGAAAACGAGGTGCGGCACCAGGACGGCGCTCCCTCAAAAAAACTGTACACCATTACACAAAAGGGCAGGGAAGCGCTCGCGGAGTGGTCGGCGGCAGCTCCCGAGATACCGGAATGTAAAAAGCCGTTCTTGACTCAGCTCGCCTTCGCGGATGCGCTCGGCGACGAGGATTTGTATAAGCTGCTGCTCGCCTACGAGCATGAGGTGTGGATGCAGTTGCAGATGTGCAGGGAGCGCGTGCGGCGCGGCGGCGGTTTCGCGGCGCGGTCCGATCGGGAAGCGCTGCTGTGGGAAATGATAGACGAGAATGTGGAACAGGGCTGGCAGACGGAGCTCAGCTGGATCAAACGCCTGCGCGAACGGCTCGCACAGCGCGCGGCGGAAAAGGAGAAGATGCGTATGGACTATACGATAACGGAGCGGGTGGGTGCGCGCATCATAGAGGTGCGCGCCTATGAAGGAGGGCTTGGCGGCGCGCAGGACGCCATGGAAATCATAAGCCTATGCGCGGAGCACGACTGCGGGCTTGTGCTGTTGCATGCCGAAGCGCTCAAACCGGAGTTCTTCCAGCTCAAGACGGGGGCGGCGGGGGATATGCTGCAGAAATTTGTGAATTACAGGGTGCGCGCCGCGCTGCTGCTGGAGGCGGGCGCGCCCGCGCTGTCCGCACGGTTCCGCGAGCTCATGGGTGAGGCCAACAAAGGCATGCAATACCGCTTCTTTACGGAAAGGGACGCAGCGGAGAAATGGCTGATGGACGGGCGGTAACACTATCTACCTAATAATAAACGCTGTAAAAAAGGTAGGGGGAACGTTGGAGGCTCTCGGTCCCACGGTTCGCAATAGTCGCGCATACCCTACGGGCCTGCACTCCTTTGCTTACCGGGCCTTCGTTTCGCTTCATCCGCCAACAGGCGGCGCTCAACTCTGCCCCCCAAACCACCGCTTAGGGCCGTAAATAGCGGAACCCGGGGCTCAAAAACTGATTCACTGGATCAGTTTTTGTCCCTGCGGGACAACGAGCCCGCTTCCCTTAAGGGAAGCCCCTAAGAACCTATTCCCGCAAATGCCCTATTCTAGGGCATTTGCGATGAAGGGATTCCAAAGGGACTTGTCCCTTTGGCGGGGTACAGGGGTGAAACCCCTGCAAAAATGACTTTATCTACAAACTGAATAGGCACTGTTATCCACCGATAGCAGTGCCTGTATTGTATTAAGCCCTTACTTCTTTCGGCAGGAATATGGCGAGCACGCCTGCCAGCGCCGTGAACGCGGCGGGCAGATACAGTATGACCTGAATGCCGAAGCGTTCCGCGATGGCGCCCATTAAAAAGGGAGCGGAGCCAAAGGCGATATACAGCGCCGTCACGACGGCGCTGGAGGATAGGCCCGTATTTCGCGGGTACCAGCCCGTCGCAAGACCCACCGCGCGGGGGATCACCGGCGCGTTCAGGCCGCCTGTCACGAATATGCATACGAGCAGCACGGCGTAACTGTGGCTGATGAGGCCCAGGAACAGCGTCACGCCCGCCGCGATACTGCCGTAGAGCAGCACGGGGCGCGTCGCGAGGGATTTCAGCCGCGTAAAGCTGAAGGAAATGCGCATGATGCCGGTCGCCACCCAGTATACCGTGATGGGGAGTCCGGCCAGCACCGCGTTTACGCCGAACACTTCCTTGCAGTATTGCGCCGTCCACACCACGACGCCGCTTTGGAACGCGCCGAACAGCAGCACACAGCCTGCCGCGATCAGTACGCGTTGATCCCGCAGAATACGTTTGAGTGCGCCGGGCTCATGGCCCTCCCGCTGCGCCCGCTCCGCGTGCAGCGTCCGCTTCGCCATCGCGAATGTGACGGCGTAAAACAGCAGCAGCAGCACGCTGATGATCCCGATGATGGTGTAAGCGGTTTGCCAGGGGGTGCCCGCGTCCAGCAGGGCGCCAGCGAAGAGCGGCACGATCAGCGCGCCGACCGGTGCGCTCCCGTGCAGCAGGCTGAGCGCGGCGTCCCTCTTTTCGGGATGAATCTCCGGTATGATGGCGTTGCCGATCATGTCCATCGTGCTCAGCGATATGCCGAAGAGCAGGTACAGCAGCATGAACACGGCATAGGGCGGCGTTACGCCGATCAGCAACAGGCAGGCGGGCAGCAGTATGAACGGCGCGAACATCGCGAAGGGTTTGTTTAGCCTGTCCATCACGATGGCGAGCAGCAGTATGGAAAGCACGCCGCCTATATTCTGATACAGCGACATCATGCCGCCTCGGTCCAGACTGATGGCATACTGCCGCATGATATCCCCGAGCAAAGGCCCTACGATGTTGTTGGCCATACAGCCGAGCAGCGCTGTGGAGCAAATGGCCGCGGTATAGAGATAGAGTCTGAGCTTTTGCGATTGCATAGTCGTCATTGACCCCCGTTTTCCCGTAAGAAATGTTAATAACGGGCGCGCCGTGCCGCAATACGGGTCGGTAATCGCCAAACATAATTACTATATCACAGTTTTCGTCCGTCCCGGTATAGAAAAATAACATAGCCGCGGCGGCTGGGGGAACGGTATGCACGGTGGCGGTGATCTGTTATACTTTCGATAGCTTCAATAGATACGCTCAAAAGCGGACGCGAGCGTTAATCCAGTACAAATGCGCGCTGCGCGCGGGGGGGGGACGCCCATGAACGAGATACTGGTTTTCGGCCATAAGCATCCGGACAGCGACACCGTCTGCTCAGCGCTCGCATATGCGGAGTTGAAGCGCATGGCGGGCGTCAGCGCCGTCGCCGCCAAGCTGGGCGAGCTGAACAACGAGACGAAATTCATACTGCAGTACTTTCATGTACGGGAGCCGGAAACGTTACAGACCGTGAAAACCCAGGTGCTGGATCTCGATATCGACGAGCCTGTGCTCGTATCCCCCGCGACCTCCATTCACGGCGCGTGGGAGCTCATGCAAAAGCACGGCAAGAAATCGCTGGCTGTCGTGGATGGTGAGCAGCGCCTGATAGGCATAGCCACGCTGTCGGATATCACGAAAAACTATATGGACGTGGGCGACAGCGATCTCTTATCCGCCAGCCGTACTTCTTACGCCAATATCATAGAGACGCTGCATGCCGCCGTGGTGGCGGGCGCGCCTGAAACGCGCGTCGTGACGGGACGCGTCATCATAGCGGCGCAGCACCATTCCCGCCTGCGCGATTATGTGCGCGAAGGGGACGTGGTCATCGCCAATATATTCCAGAACATACACGAGGCCATCAACTGCGGCGCGGGACTTATCGTATGCACCTGCGGCATCGTCCCGAAGGAAGAGGATATCGAATTTGCGTGCGAACGCGGGTGCTGCGTCATATCCACCGAACAGGATACCTACATCGCCGCCATGCTGATACGGCAGAGTATTCCTGTCGAATACGCCATGACAAGGAAAAACCTCGTGACCGTCGACCTGGAAGAATTCAAGGACGACGTAAAGGAACGCATGCTCAAAACGCGCTACCGCACCTACCCCGTCGTGGATGTGGAGAACAAGGTCGTTGGCATGATTTCGCGCTACCACCTGCTTTCCAAAAAGCGCAAACAGGTGGTGCTGGTGGATCACAACGAGCGCAGCCAGACGGCGAACGGGCTGGAAGACGCGGAGATACTGGAGATCATCGATCATCACCGGCTTGGCGATATACAGACCAACAACCCCATACTGATGAAGAACGAGCCGGTGGGCAGCACGGCCACCATCGTTGCCTCCATGTTTGAGGAGCAGCAGGCGCCCATCGGGCAGAAAACCGCGGGGCTTCTGCTTTCGGCCATACTGTCCGACACGCTGAATTTCCAATCCCCCACCTGCACCGAACGGGACAGGGAGACGGCGCAGCGCCTCGCGCCCATTGCGGACGTGGTCATAGAGGATCTGGCCCTGAAAATCATCAACGCCGGCTCCACGCTGCTGGGCAAAACGCCGGAAGAGATCATAGAGAGCGACCTCAAGGAATATGAGGTGGGCAAGCTCAAAATAGGCATCGCGCAGGTGTATTCCATCGATTCGGAGAATTTGTCCGACATGCAGGCGGAGCTCCTTGCACGTATGGACTATACCTGCGGTAAAAAGGGTCTGCATCTGCTCATGCTGCTGGTGACGGATCTCAACAGCGGCGGTTCGCGCGTGCTGCTCGCGGGCGATCGGCAGGATGTATTCTATAAGGCGTATGCGGTGGAGCCGGATGGCGGCACGGTGTTCCTGCCCGGCGTGCTCTCGCGCAAAAAGCAGGTCGTGCCCCTCATCATGTCGATGGAGGAAGAACTATAGCGCAGGCGCGCAGCGCTATAGTTAATGAATAATTAATAATGAACAATGAACAATGATGGATGAAATTCCCTGCGGGAATTTCTTTGAATATGAAAACGTTGACCAAACACAATTAATCAATCATTGGTTTTCTCGTACTTTATTATCAAAGGAATTCCCCCAAAGGAATTCCCACATTCATTGTTAATTATTAATTATTCATTGTTCATTGCTCGATGCTGCGCAGCGGCATCGAGCCGTATATCCTGCCTGGGGAGGGCGAAGCGGATATCCCGACGATCGAATTCCTCTTTGATTTTGAGATTGATTTGCTGATTGACATCCATATACTTGTCATATTCCGCGCTGAGCACATAATACGCGATTTCGAAGTTCAGGCTGTACGGCCCGAAGCCTGTAAAATGCGCACGGCCGAATGCCGCGTCCGTCACGCTCTCAACGATGCTTTTGATCAGGCCGGGAATACTGCCGAGCGTATCGGCAGGCGTATCGTAGGTCACGCCCAGGGTGAACAGCACCCTGCGCTGTTGCAGCGTTTTATAGTTGCTGATGCGCGAGCCGGTCAGATCTGTATTGGCAAAAATCAGTTGTTCGCCGTTGAGCGCGCGTAGACGCGTGGTTTTGACGCCTATGCGCTCCACGGTGCCCATCTGTTCGCCGACAATAATAAAATCCCCGACCTCAAAGGGCTGGTCAAAGAATATGGTAAAGAAGCAGAATATATCGGCCAGTACGCTTTGCGCGGCAAAGGCGACGGCTATGCCGCCGATACCGAGCCCCGTGATCAGTGAATTGATTTTGACCCCGATATTGTCCAGAAAGAGTATCAGCGCGAGGCCCCATATCAGAGCTTTTATGAACCAGGTCATCCATTTGACGGCTTGCGTCTGATTTTCGCTCCTGTGCAGCCTTCCAAAAAAGAAAGCCGTGAGCGACGAAAGAAATATGGCCCCGAGCGTTACGACAAACGCCGAAACGGCCGTGTTTACCGCCGCGGCCACCGTAGCGCTCAGGCTGAGTATTGTGCTGGTGATATATAAGGCCGCAAAATACGCGGCAGGGATCAGATATTTCCCGACGCCCTCCACCGCCATATCGGCGTAGGGGCTGCTCTTTGTATTGGCCCACGCCGTGAGGCGCCGCATGAGAAACCGACTAAGAATACGTATGATGACAAAGCTCAGAAGAAGGGAAACGAAAAATATCAGATAACTGAGAACGGTATTGCCAAAATATTCCCGATATAAATACTCCATGAAATTTCCCCCTCCCCGAATATATGAGAACAGTACCGATACTATCCTAAAATCTGATGCAAACACGCGGGCAGGCCGGAGAGATTCTTCCGCCGTTCCATATCCGCGCCCCTTACTGAAAAATAGGGCTTTTCCCCGACCTGTGTCGATACGGCTCAAATATTCCCATTCCGCATCGGGATAATTCGCGCGGGAATTATTTGAATTACGGCGTGTAATTCATTGAATTCCAAGCGGTAATTCGCAATACGCATTTCGTATTTGTTCTGGCGCTTTTCGGCACGTAATTCCACAAGGGAATACTCATATTACTTGTTGTGGAGCATAAGAAGGGTTATTGGACGGCATGTCGTAAAATGTCCATATTTCGGGAACTTCCTGGCATTCGAACGTAATTGCCTGCATTGTGCGCAGGATTGCGCCGGTGTCCGGCTTAACGGCGAGGTATAAAAATGATCATGCAAATGCGTGGTAAGAATTATTGGAATTCCTGTCGATAATTGCGGAAATTATTTTTAACCTGATTTTACGTTGCCCGAATATTCGCTTTCCGGCCATGGTATAGCATAAACTTGTCTTAAAAAAGCAATATCGGCAGTTTGTAAACGGCGCCGTTCCATTATAATGGAATATGACGCCTGAGATCACACCGGCAATTTGAAGAATTACGAACGGGGAGGATCATACTATGAAGAAATTTGTTTCCATTTTACTCGTACTGCTGCTGGCGGTATCGGCTGCCGGCTGCGCCTCTATCGGCAAGCAGATAGCGAAATCCATTACCGAAAAGGCCGGCGAAGCCGGGAAAGCCGCCCAGGAGAATACGAACGATGAGCCCGTGCAGGATGAGCCCGCGCAGGATGAGCCCGCGCAGGATGAACCCGCGCAGCAGCCGGGGAACGATCAACCCGTGCTGGGCGGTATTGGATTTGCTTCGCCCGCTGAATCCTATGTAAAATTTGCGGAAATCAAAGGCGCGGCTTTTGAACGGATCAGCGATAAGCTCTCGGCTTCGGAGGATATGGAGATTTCCATGGTCAGTATGGCAATGCTGCCCGTCGTGATGATCGACTTGTCCCTGCTTCCGCTGACGGTGCTCACGAGCGACCCGTCCGGCTCGGCCGCCGCGCTGGGGATGATGGGTATGTCCGGCGTGGATGTGAAAATGAACGGCCAGGAATATGTCGTAAGCTATTCCGATGGGGATGGAAACCAGTTAACGCAGACGTCGCAATATGACAAGGCGACCGATTCGCTCAAGTCTACGCTGAGCACCTCGGAGGGCGAAAGCATTTACTTTGAATACACGCGGGTTGGCGATGGCTATGCTTCGCAGACATTCATGAAGAATGACGACGGCAGTTTCCTGCTCATCAAATCCTATTTTGACGAGTCCAACATCGCCGCGTTCGGCATGGAAAGCGCGGACGCCAAGCCCGATTCCATCATTGGAAAGGCCGCCGGGCTCAACAAGGATTTTGTAAAGAACGACGAACTGTATACTATATTTGAAAACGGTCAGTTGCTGATCGTGCAGGACGGAACGGAAAAGACCATATAACCTGAACCTATCAAAAAGCCTCCGCGCCGGGATCGTCGTCCACTAAGCGCGGAGGCTTTTTTCTTGTATACGCTTTGGGGTTTTGGGGCTTGCGCGTTACAGGGCTGAAGCTGCCCCACGTTTGCCGCTGGCGTACGTTGAGCGCCTGACGGGCCTTTTTAGAGAGCTTCTCTTTGGGTATGAATTTTTGCACGGTCATCCGCTCCTTAGCATTCTGAACATTTACAAATAATATACCGCGCCGCCGCAGGGAACGCAACGGGATTTGCGGCAGTGCGCCCTTTCATGCTATACTTTCACCGATAAACCTTAGCATTCCACGCGAAAGGGGGAGCCATCCGTGCGCGAGCCTCTCGTACGCTATACGGCGGTGGACGTGGAAACGCCCAACGGCCGCAACGATTCCCTGTGCTCCATAGGCGTCGTGTATATGGAATACGGCGAGCCCGTGTTCGAGCGCGAATTCCTGGTAGACCCCGAGGCGCCGTTCGACTGGATGAATATCCGCATTCACGGGATCACGCCGGATATGGTGGCGGACGCCCCCGCCTTCCCCGCCGTGTGGGAGGAAATACGCGGGTACTTTGAGGACGGCGTAGTGCTTGCGCACAACGCGGCGTTTGACCTGGGCGTTATCTCGGGGACGCTGCGGCGCTACGGGCTTATTGTGCCGCCCATACGCTACCTGTGTACCTGCAGGATGGCGCGGCGGCTTATAGAAAAGCAGGAGTTTGGCAACCACCGCCTCAACACGCTGTGCGAGGGGCTCAATATCCCGCTGGAGCATCACCACAACGCATTGTGCGACGCGAAAGCCTGCGCGTACCTGTTTGAAACCATGGCGGATAAATACGGGCCGCAAACGGTTATTGTGGAGGAATACCGCGGCAAGCCGCGCAAAAAGCGCGCCGCCGCCCGGACGGAGTCCGCCGTCGTGCCGGAGCTGTAGCGGTTACGTGCCCGAAAGCGCTCCCGGTTACTCGAAATAAGCGCGTATGGGGAATTTGTCTGCAAATGTATAGCGTTTTTCCATCCACCTGCTGATCACGCGTATCAGTCTGCCGTTGACGAGCGCGCAGAATACTGTGCCCCATTTCACGCCTTCAAAATGCAGGAAACCGAAGAACAGGAAGGAAAGTACGATCGCTATAAGGCAGCTTACGGCGTCGTAGCCGATTTTAAACCGGTTGATATCCATCTGTATTTTGGCGGATACCTGTTTAACGAAAAGTTCGTACGCCCCCGGTGTAATATACGTATGGAAGAACATCGCGACGCCTATCGCGCACAAAAGCAGGCCGACGGTATATAACACGAGCCGCGTAACGACGCTGTCCGTGCTGATGGGCGCGATCAGCGCCATGCAGCCGTCCAGCGATAACCCGTAGCATACCGCCGTGCAGAAGGAAAACAGATAGGACAGCCGGAATTTCCGCAGTATGATCACCACCGCGACGATCAGGCAGGCCTGCAGCGTATACTCCGCCATGCCGAATGTCACGAACCCCCAAACCTGGGACAGCTTCAGATAAACCAGATAGGCCGGGGCAATCACCATGGAGACCCCGAAATCCGCCTTTTCCATGCAGGCTGCGCCCAGCGCAAGCCCTATAATCCCCAACACGTACGCGAGCTCGGTGTAGAACGTCCTTGTTCTCATAAACTTCCCCCAACAAAAAAACACCTTCCCTGTTTGATATAAAACAGGAAAAGATGTTTTTTATTTTATCGTATATTTATGCCTGTTACAACAGAAAGATTAAGG
>JAEWWD010000179.1 GCA_023396535.1 Bacillota bacterium | reverse complement strand
CCGTTATACCCTTGCGAAAATCACCTGCCATAATCATAGCCGTTTATCCTCCAAACTCAAATCTTATGTATGATATTGGCCGCCTCCAGCCAGAAAAAGAGCATCATGCGCGACACCCAGATGATTTTACCATAGGAGAGGGAGTTTCAACAAGGCTTTTATCCTCTTCCTACCGCCATTTCATACATTTTCTGCATGGCAATCGCATCCTCCGCCATGGTACCGCGCGATTCGCAGATTACAACGGGCGAATATTTTCGCTCTGCTAATAACTCGGCAAGCGGAGGAAACTCCGGACCATACTGCGTATCCGCGAACGTATGATGCATTTTTTCACCGCTGGCTGTGTATTCGATACGGCTGAAATGGATATGGATCGACCTGGCCCGCTGCATGCCTAACCTGTCTTCGATGGCATCAAGTATTTCGGCGAAATCTTCCTTTGATTTCAGGGCCCCCTGCCCTCTGCAATGCAAATGCCCGAAATCTATGCAGGGAATGAGCCGCTCGTCGATCCCGCAGATGGTAAGTACCTCCTCAAGATCTCCCAACTGACTGAACTTCCCCATTGTCTCGGGGCATAACGTGAACGCCCAGTATCCCGCCGCATCCAGATCACGCATGATAAGGCGAAGCAGGTTACAGGCGGCTGCAAGAGGTTCCAGCCTGTTCCCCTTCCCTGCCGAACCTGGATGGAATACGCCGCGTATGGCGCCCATTTTACTCCCGGCGGATACGGCCTGCATAAAGTAATCCCGGTTCTTCTGCTGCTTTTCAGGCTCCGAAACCGTGAGATTGACATAATACGGCAAATGCACGCTCATTTGAATATCGTACTGCTTCGCCTGTTCGGCGATGGCGCCTGCCGTTTCATCCTTTATGCGGATACCATGCCCGAAAGAGTATTCAAATGCAGTCAATCCCATTTCCTTGATCCAGGCGGGCGCCTGCGACGTAGCGGTATATCCCTGAGCATAAAATGAATCTGAATTGCCCGATGGGCCGAAACGGATTCTGGGCTTGTCTTCAATCATCATATCTACATCCTGTTTTTGAATTTGGAATTAGTATACCACGGACCGAAAAGTTATGTGTGAAAGGCTTGATTCAATTTGCACAACGCCTTTTTCTCAATACGGGAGACGTAGGAACGCGATATATCCAGCATTTGCGCAATCTCCCGCTGGGTCATGCAAAATTTCCCCGCAAGTCCGTACCGCAGCTCTATCACGAGCCGCTCCCTGTCGCTCAAGTGTTGCCGGATGAGCCTTCGAAGCTGCTCCGCGGCAAGACGGGCCTCCACCTCGTCACACACCAGACTAGGGTCGGATCCCAGCACTTCGGCCAGGGATATATCATTGCCGTCACGATCGGTGCCTATGGCGTCATATAAGGAAATTTCCGTAGCTTGCCGCTTCTCGGAGCGTATGCTCATCAAAATCTCATTTTCGATACACCTTGCGGCATACGTCGCAAGCGCCGTTCCCTTGTGCATGTTATAAGTGGAAACCGCCTTTATTAAGCCTATTGTGCCGATGGATATGATATCGTCGTTATCCCGGCCGGAGCTGGTAAATTTCTTCGCGATATGCGCGACCAGCCTAAGATTATGCTCGATCAGCTGAGCGCGCGCCTCATTGTCGCCGCATGCGCAACGCTCCAGGCAGTCGCGCTCTTCATCGGCGGACAAAGGCTCCGGAAAGGAATTGCCCCCGTTGACATAGGCGGCAAAAAAGAATATATCCTTGAAAAGCTGAAGCAGCAGATTCAGCATTCACCAATACCTCCTCGCAATGCGCTGTATCAGAGCTTATGCGAGGAAGGCTTGGTACTTGTTTGTCCAGAGGCAAGAATACAAAACGGGGCGGAAGCCGGCATGAACCTACGAAAATACCTTTTATGACTACTGATGAATAGCACTGGAGTTGGGTGGTCATATTGACTGTTATGTCAATCGAAATCTATAATAATAGTAGTTTTATACTTGACCTAATCTGAAATAATCTTGGCAATGCACGTACTGTAAGGACTTCCATTGTTTATATTTAGCATCGTTCAGCTGCTGATACCGCTGCCCTGTGCTATTATCGTGACACTATTTAAAGAAGAAAAAAATGAAGCCATGTTTGGGGGCTTATTATTGGTTGGGCAATTGGGGCGATCTTGGGCATTATTTCTATGCTGATTAATAGAAGATATGCGAATAGTTGGCATTCTGAGTGCGCTTGCGATTATTCCAATTTGCATCTATTTTGTTCTTTTCTTTCTCAGTAGAATATACGTATATCAAGGCTAAACATATCCCACTGTTCAAGCGTGTTTTCGAAGCAGATCGCCCGGCAAAACAGGCGGGCATTCGATCCATACGCGCTGCTGCGGATGCGGCGCGCAGGAAATGTTTTCCCCGGCATCCGTTTGCATGCGAGATACCGTAAAGCTGCGGCCAATATCCCCTGGCGAAAGTATGAACAGCTCATCGCCACGGCAAAAGCGGTTGCGCTGTTCCAACAGCGCAAGTTCCGCTTCCGCGTTATAGCGGAGCACAACCGCCGCAAGCTCATGGGTTTGCACATAACTTGCGCTTTGTGTCGCCTGGCCTTCAATTCCGGGGTCGCCAAACGCAAACCCGCATGTATAGGGGCGATGGCTGATTTTTTCGAGCTCTTGCGCAATTTCCTCCGGAACTTGTTCCGCACCATTCTTCAATTCATCCAACGCCATTCGGTACGCGTTGACCACGCCTGCCACATAGTAAATGGATTTCATGCGCCCTTCAATCTTCAGGCTTCGTACGCCTGTACCAATGACTTCCGGCAGGTGACGGAGCAGATTGAGATCGCGGGAATTTAATATATAGGTGCCCAGAGCATCCTGTTCTATGGGAAAATACTCGCCATTTTTCCCCTTCTCCCGGAGTTCATATGTCCAGCGGCAGGGCTGCGCGCATTCTCCCCTGTTGGAATCCCGCCCGTTGATGTAATTGCTCAGCAGGCATCTGCCCGAATAGGAGACGCACATGGCCCCGTGTACAAACAATTCCAGCTCCAGTTCCGGAGGGCATTCGTCCCGTATGAAGCGAACCTCATTCAATGTAAGCTCCCGCGCCAGCACAATACGGGACACACCCTGCGCATACCAGAACGCTGCAGCGCGCGCATTAAGCGTATTCGCCTGCGTGCTTAAGTGCAGCTTCATGTGGGGCAGCGTTTCGCGCGCTATACAAAGTACGCCGGGGTCATTGATTATCAGCGCGTCCGCGCCTGCGGAAGAAATATCCAAAAGGAATGCCGGAAGACCCCGAAGCTGCTGATCACGGGCAAACACGTTTACGGTTACATAGATACGCCTGTTCATTCCATGCGCGAGCGAACAAGCTTCCTGAAGATCGTCTAAAGAAAAGTTCTCCGCGAAATTGCGAAGGCTCATGCGCTGCATGCCCAAATAGACTGCGTCCGCTCCATAGCGAAGGGCGGTGCGCAGCCGTTCCGGGTTGCCCGCCGGGGCCAGAAGCTCAGGAATTTGCATACGGGTTACCAGTACTTTGAATATTTCTCGACATTCTTCAGATGCTCCTCGTAGGTGCACGCGAATATCAGGGATTTGTTGTCAGGCAGATCCATGTTGCAGAAATAGCGATAATCCTCTTTGACATATTCTTCGTCGGGATAGAGCGCCGCCTCAATCGCCAGCTTGCCCGGGTTGGAGATAGGCCCGGCCGGTAGCCCCGCATAGAGGTATGTGTTGTAAGGAGAGTCAGTCGCCTTCTCTTCCTCGGTATACACGTATTTGTTTTCTTTGAGAACATACTGCAGGCTCGCGCAGGACTCAAGCTTCTGCTCAGCCTTTATCCGGTTGTGGAATACGGCGGAAACACGTTTGAAATCCTCCGCAACGGAAGCTTCCCGTTCTATGATGGAGGCAAGCGTCACAACGTCGTCTATGCTCATGTTCAGCTCTTTGGCTCGTTCCAGATACTCGTCCGTAAATATATCGTTGAAGCGGATGAGCATTTTATTGATGATTTCTTCGGGTGTCGCGTCTACATAAACCTCGTAGGTATCCGGGAACAGATACCCTTCGAGCCAGAAGTCGCGCTTTTTGTCATCCCGTTCCTCAACATCTTTGAGAAACTCATACTGTGAAAATGTCTGCTTATCGTTGCATAGTTTGAGAAACTCACCCTGATCCACTTGTACGCCCGCCTGCTGCAGCGCCCACAGCACGCCGCTGATCGTGAACCCTTCCTGTACGGTGAACTTAACTGTCTGTCTGGCGGGATTGCCTTCGCAGATGATATCCACGATTTCGGAGATATCCATGTTTTTGGAAAGCACATACGTACCGGCTTTGAGCTTGTTGGCTTTGCCGACAAAATCAACATATACCTTAAACACGGCAGTATTTGCGATAAGGCCCGAATTTCCTTCCCCACAGGCATTGTAGAGCTTGGAAGCAACCCGGCTTGCTGAATCGCTTTTTTCCACAACCAAAGCGATGGGCGTTGAATCGTTGACGTCCACCGGGCGAATGTATCTATCCAGCACGTAATCCAGAGCCTTATAGAATATGGCGAATGCAATAACGAGGCTTAGAGCGATCACTGCAACAGGCCGCACATAGCGCCAGATTTTTTTTATATTGGGCGAAAGCCACATACTTCGCCTTTCTTCCTTTTGCATAAATCCTCCAAAGAACGCGAGCTACTTCGATGTTTTCATTATAGCAAGCACGCGCCAATGGTGCAACCAAACCGGCTCAGCCGGAGGTCTTATGCTTCCAGCATACTAAGATCAACCTCTACGGCTTCCGCCAAAAGCTTATATATGCGCCCAAGCATGCTGTTCAGCCTGTACTCCGCGATCAACAATTCAGCCGCCTCTTTGTCGAATTGCAGCAACTCGCCTATCCGGCGAAGCTGTTCGAGCGTACCGGTATCCTGCCGGCCGGCAGCGGCGTCCGCCTGTGCGCATACCTGCAGTTTGCGATATTCATTGTAGAGAGCGCGCGTCGTATCCTTTAAAAATGCGGCTTCCCGCGCCGCCGCGAACTGCGTATACTCATCGCTCGCGCGGAGCGCGTCGGCGAGCGCTTTGGCGGCTTCATTCACCATAGACTTACCCCTCTCAAAATCATACGCCTCGGCGGTAATGCCGCCGAGGCGCGTAATTCATGGTATTTCCACTATAATCGGCAAAATCACAGGGTTACGCTTTGTTTTATTGTACAGGTACTCGCGCAGCGTAGTCCGGAGACTGTTTTTGATGTTTGCCCAATCCGATTGCGAGTGCTGCTCGAAGGACGCGGCTATCGGTTGCAACAGGTTGCGGGCTTCACTGATGAGTTCTTCGGATTCGCGCATATACACGAATCCACGGGATATGATTTCCGGTCCTGCGAGCAGCTTGCCCGTTTTCTTCTGAAGGGCCATCACGACCACGGCCAGCCCGTCCTGTGAAAGCAGCCGTCGATCCTTCAGCACTACATTGCCGATATCGCCTATCCCCAGCCCGTCCACCATGACGCTGCCGGCAGGCACGTTTCCGTTGATTTTCCCCTGATGACAGGTAAGTTCAACAATGTCACCGATATCCGCAACAAATACGTTATCGGGCTCCACGCCCATTTCCTGAGCAAGCTGCGCATGCATGTACAGGTGCCTGTATTCGCCGTGTACCGGTATGAAATATTTGGGCTTTGTCAGGTTAAACATCAGCCGCAGTTCCTCACGGCAGGCATGGCCGGATACGTGTACATCCGCCATCTGGTCGTAAACAACCATTGCGCCCTTCTGGAATAGCTGGTTGATGACGCGAGATACGCCGCGTTCATTGCCGGGTATGGCGGACGCGGATATGATTACCGTATCTCCCTTGCCTATATTCAGCCTGTGCGAAGCATTCGCCATTCGGAACAGGCCGCTCATAGGCTCGCCCTGGCTGCCTGTCGTGATGACGCAGACCTGATCTTCATTGTATTTGCGCAGTTTCTCGACATCCACGATCTTCTCGGCCGGAATATTGAGATACCCCAACTCGATTGCCGTCTGCGCAATGTTGACCATGCTGCGTCCCTGGAAGCATATGATGCGCCCATGCGCGATCGCGACGTCCGCCACCTGCTGAATGCGGTAAATATTCGAAGCGAAGGAAGCCACGATTACCCTACCCTGCGCCGTATCAAAATAATGCTCGAATGTTTTGCCGATTTCCCGCTCGGACTGCGTATGTCCGGGCCGCTCGACGTTCGTGCTGTCTGAAAGCAAAGCGAGTACGCCCTTGGAGCCAAAATGCGCGAGTCTCGCGATATCCATGGGTTCTCCGTCAATCGGCGTATAATCCACTTTAAAGTCGCCTGTATGTATGATGGTCCCTATAGGCGTTGTAATGGCCAAAGCTACCGCACCCGCTATGGAATGACAGGTCTTTATAAACTCAATGTTGAAGCAGCCGAGACGCACCGTATCGCCGGGATCAACGCAGTTCAGAACCGCCCCGCTGACTTTGTTTTCATTCAATTTGTGCTCGATGAGCGCCATCGTCAGCCGAGTCCCATATACGGGTACAGGAAATTTTTGCAGCGCAAAGGGCAGAGCACCTATATGGTCTTCATGGCCGTGCGTAATCAAAAAGCCGCGGAGCTTTTCAGCGTTCTTTTCGAGATAAGTCATATCGGGTATAACGAGGTCTATGCCAAGCATTTCCTCATCAGGGAAAATAAGGCCGCAATCCACTACCACGATGTCCTTGCCATATTCGATCACGGTCATGTTTTTACCGATCTCGCTGACACCGCCCAGGGGAATAATCTTCAGTTTTGATGCCAAAAAACAACTCTCCTTTTTATTGGCCGCTTTGTCCCATATACTTCACCTGGATTTTGCCGTTGTCCACCGGCCCTGTGCATCTCGCGATGTCTTCGGCCTGTAACGTACGGCTTCCCAAGCTTGTACAATCAGGAAAAACAGCCATATTAACATTCAGCTTGTGTTATTATACGCGCTGCGCGCTCAAATGACAAGCGAGGTTCGCCGAACCGGTTATTATCAAGCTTTCTTTGCCTGTTGCAGCATACCGCCCGCCGCGCCCGCAAGAAACCCGAGCGCCATATCCGCCAGCAGGCCGGCACTTATGGAAAGCACCTTTTCGACCAGCGAAAATGCAACAAACGCCATCGCGATATAAAGCATTCCGCCAAAACCAGCCCATAGCCAGGGCCGCGTTTCTGTACTTCGCGCGACTATGAGACCCGTACACAGTGCGCACAAAGCTTTGATGATGCTCGTCGCGGCTGGAATACTGCTCTCTCCAAAGAGTTCCCATTTCAACAGCAGCGCAAACACGAGCAATATGGCAACCGTGATGACGCATCCGAACAATGCGGCTTTAATCAACCGCAGCAGCGGACCTGTTTTAGGCGAGGCTGCTCTTTTTCTTCGCATAGATCTCATACGTATCCCTCCCAATCCCTATGGGAATACCTATGCGAATACAAAAAAAAACATGCCGGTATCAGTATGCACCGGCATGCTTAAACACAAATACTTGTCTCGCTTATACGTTTTTGACTTCCTCAGTCATGGTGTTTTCCGCAGCGACATCTTCCACCGTAGAGATCGCTCCGCGGGCAAATACGAGCCGGACTTTATCGGGGCCGACAACCAGCGTGACGACGTCATCCTTAATGGAACCGATCGTACCGTATATACCGCCAATGGTACGAACTCGATCGCCCGGTTTCAGGGCGCTCAGCATGGATTTTATTTTTTTGTCGCGCCTGCGCTGCGGGATAATCATGATGGCAAACATGGCGACCATGAGCAGAATCAAGACGCCCGGTCCCTGAAGAAAAGACGTTACACTTTCAGGCATGAATGATACCTTCCTTTACGTATGATTGCAGTTTAAGTTTATAGCAAAAGTGCAAGTGCGTCAAGGGCGGAATGCGCTAATGCGTCCCAAACGCTCCAGCACCGTCCAATAAAGTGTCAGGGGCGCCGTACCGCGTCGAACTTTTCCAGCAATTTGGCGGGATGATACGAAAGCTTCGCCTTACGCATACCGGGTATACCCATATCCTCTTCCCTGTTGACGTAAACGACATCCTTCCATTCGTGCATCACGAACTGCTGGTTGATCGCGGCGTACAAGCCCACATAGGAAGCATCCGCCTTTTCAATATGTATGACGGCCATGTCCTCGCGGACTTGCTCGCCCATAGTAAACGCGACGAGCTTATCCCCTACGTATATGCTGCCACCAACCACGCCAAGCTCGCGCATGTTGGGAAGCAGAAAGCGGATGGCCTTCATCTCCCCTAAAATGCCGGGCTCGTTTACATCCTTTTCCTGCAGCCAGCTCAGATACAGATCCATGCACTCATCCGTCATATCAGGAGTCAGGGGCCGGTAGGTGAACGCGTACTGCGATGCGAATTGGTTGATATGATTGCGCTTCGCATGATACTTCCGTCCTTTTAGCTCAATGAGATCTTCGGTATGATAGACGTAGTCAAACGTATTGCGATCGGGCACGAGCGTCATCATAGAGCAATAATTCCGGAACAACTCTACAAAAGGACCGCTGACGGAACGGAACCGGGGCATGACGCCTATAGAATCAAAGTACTTGCAAGCTTCCCAAATGGCAGCGGAGTAGTCGGCGCTGAAGCTCTTCGGTATGGGCGGAAACAGGAAAGGCTGATGTTTGCCGAACTGCAGGCGTATGTAAAGCACATCGTTGTGTTGCGCCCACTGTATTTTGCTATCCTGGCCCCAAATGATAAAATTCGTAAACGTAAACTCCGAGCATTCAAATGCGTGCGGCTTGAGATAAGAGTCGATCGTCGCTTTATCTTCAAGCCGAACCGGTTGAAATTCCAATTGCATACAACCTTCCTCAATGTTACTCTACTGCAAGACATGTTTGGCAAACGTATCCTGCGTCTATCCTATTCTACCGCAAATCCGTCGCGTTGCAA
>JAEWWD010000173.1 GCA_023396535.1 Bacillota bacterium | reverse complement strand
GGCGACTGCGACGAGGTCGAACAGCTTGCACAGCAGGTACTGGACCAGAACATCGATCCGAACGAGGCCATCAACAAGGGTGGGGTCGTTGCGCTGGAAAGGCTCGGCGAGGCGTTCGACAATCTCGAGGTATTTTTGCCGGAGCTCATGCTGGGCGGCGAGGCGATGAAGGTGCTCATCGATAAGCTTTCCGTGCGCTTTGAGGGCGAAGGCGGCGGTTACCGCGGCACCGTCGTGATCGGCTGCGCCAAAGGCGACCTGCATGATATCGGCAAGAACCTTGTCGCGACCCAGTTGTCCGTGAACGGCTTCAAGGTGTTTGACCTGGGTACCGACGTCAGCGTGAACAATTTTATTGACAAGGCGAGCGAAGTGGACGCCGACATCATCGCCGTTTCCTCACTTCTGACGACTTCCGCCTATTATCAGGAAGAGCTCATCAAGCGTCTGGAGACCGAAGGCCTCCGCTCCAAGTACAAAGTTATCGTCGGCGGCGGCCCCATCACGCCGGCCTGGACGCGCAACATCGGCGCGGACGGGTATTCGCGTACCGCACATCTTGCAGTGGACCTGTGCAAAACCCTCATGCAGGGTGAAAGCTCCGGGACACTTATATTCGAATGACGCCAGTGTGGAAATAGAAGAGGAGGAACAGCATGAGCCATTCTATCAAAGAAGTCATCCGGTATATGGACCGCGCGAAAACCGGCAAGCGCGTTACCACCCAGGAATGGGATTATCAGATCGTCCCCAAAACGCTCAAGGAAATCGCCAAGCAGTATCGTCTGGAAAAGACCTGCGATATTCAGAACCCCGTCAATATGGACCCCGAGCTTGCGGATACGTATTTTAAAGCGGGCGTGGAAGCGGCGCTCCGCCTTGGCTTATACAATGAAGATACCGAAACCGTCATCACCGTCAACGAAGAAGAACTCATGGCGAGCGTGGCGGGCGCGCCTGTGGAGCTGCCGCTGGGTTCGGGAGCGGACCGCATCATCATATCCGCGCGCAAGCCGTGCGATCCCAATCCCCCGATGTTTGGCGGCCCTCTTTCCATACAGATGAACGAGGAATACTACCTGCCGCTCATCGAGATGACGCTTCGAAGCAAGCTGGTGGACGTGCACGAAGGCCCGTCGCTGGATACCATTTACGGCTCGCCCCTGCTTGCGAACACGCCGTATGAAACGGCCGCGGCGTTCTACGAGGTGCAGTTGCGCAAGACGGCACAGTATAACGCCGGGCGCCCGGGCATGCCCAATATGCTCATTTCCAGCAGCAGCACCGAGTACGGCAATCTGGCGGCGTTCGGCCAGGTTCCGCAGCCGCAGATTGCGCTGGTGCTGATCCCTTCCGCGCTCAAAACCAATTACTGCTCGCTGCATAAGGTCATACAGACGCTGGCGCTGGGCGGCTATATCGAATCCGGCTCCCCCAACATGATGGGCGGCTACACCGGCGGTCCGGAATGCTCGGCCATAGCGTCCGTCGCGGATGACCTTCTGCAATACTCCATCCATCAGGCGCACCTGTCCGGCGCGCCGGTATACGACCTGCGGTATTCGGGCAACTGCGGCCGCCACGCCATGTGGTCGCAGAGCATATCCACGCAGGCTGTGGCGCGCAACACGCACGTCATCATGCTCAAGACCATCAACCAGGTCGCGGGGCCCTGCACCGAGATGTTCTATCAGGAGACCATAGCGGGCTTTGTCGCGGCTTCCGCGTCCGGTCTGCCCTACACCATCGGGCCGCGTTCGGCGGGCGGCAAATACAAGAACCATCTCACGCCGCTGGAAATCTGGTTCGCTTCCGCCGTATTCAAGGGCGCGGCCGGCCTTTCTCTCGAAAAGGCAAACGAGATCGTGAAGGAGCTCATCCCCAAATATGAGCATCTGCACGCCAATCCGCCCATCGGCAGGAGCCTGCCCGAGCTTCACGACATCAAGACCATGCGGCCGACCGAGGAGCATCTCGGGCTGTATCTGCGCATGCGGGAAGAAGCCAAGCGTCTGGGCGTCAATATGCCTTCCGACGGCGTCTTCTGCTAATACTGCGGGGATGCGGCGGCTGCTGCCATCCGTTGCCGCATCCCCTCTTTCCTATTGAATGAACAGACGTATATGCGTACTTGAGGTCATGTAGATGATACCTGAAAAAATGAAAGCGGTCGTCGTGAACGGCGAAAAAAGCGCGGCGGTATGCGAAGTCACCACGCCTATCCCGCAGCCGGGAGAGATATTGATCCGGCTGGAGGTATGTTTGCTTTGTACGTGGGAGCAGCGCATATTCAGCCGCAGTTCCAGTATGCCCCTTCCTTATATACCGGGTCATGAGGCGGCCGGCGTGGTAGAACAGATACCGCCCGAAACCGCGACCTCCTTTTCGGTGGGGGATCGCGTCGTTATCAAAACGCTCAACCATTGCGGACACTGCGAGGCGTGTTACCGCGGCGACGACAACCAATGCACGGGCGTCGCGAAAGCCCGCTGCTACGACGGCATACCCGCGGCCGGCGGGCTGGCACAGTATATCGCCATGCCCGTATCCCGCGTATTCCCGATCGACTCGGATCTGTCCCCGGAAGAAGCCGCGTTCGCGGAGCCGGTCGCCTGCTGCGTGCGCAGCATGGAACGCGCCGATATACAGCTCGGCGAGGACGTCGTGATCGTAGGAGCCGGCATCATGGGGCAACTACACAACCTGCTCGCCAAAATACGCGGCGCGCGGACGATACTCGTGGAGCCGGACGCAGAGAGACGCGCGCTCGCGCAGCGCATGGGCGCGAATATCGTACTCGACCCGCTCGCGGAAGATCCCATTGCGGCGATCAAACGCATCACCAACGGACGCGGCGCGCATGTCGTGTTCATTACCACTGCCATGACGCGCCTTGCCGGGGAGTATATCGCGGCATTAGGCAAAATGGGCCGTATCGTCTATTATGGGTCTTTCCATCCGGACGGCGATATCGCCGTCAACCCCAACAAAATCCACTATGCGGAAACGGTTATCACAGGGTCCTACAGCCCCAATTCCAAAGGGTTCTGGACAGCTTCGAGGCTGCTTTCCAGCCGGCTCATCGACGTAAGGCCGTTTCTCTCGGCAAGCTACCCGATACAGGAATGCCAGGACGCGTTCCTTTCGGCATTGAGCCCGAACACATACCGCGTCGCCATCAGGCTATAGGCGCGGCAGGAGGAAGCACACAGTGAGAAGAATGCGCAGGATACTCAAACAAGACGGGAAATCCGTCATCGTAGCCCTGGATCACGGCCAGAGCCTTTCGGTCAACCCGGCGTTGGACGATACGGGAGCAGTGCTCGAACGCATCGTGCGCGGCGGGGCGGACGCGGTTATCGTCACGTACGGCATCGCGGTTAAATACGCGGACATCCTGCAGGATGTCGGCGTAATCGTGCGTATGGACGGCGGCGGCTCCAAGTTTACAAAACGCGATACTTTCCCGCGGCTGCTCTATTCTGTGGAAGACGCGCTTAAGATAGGCGCGGACGCCATGGTATGCATGGGCTTCCCCGGCGTTACGTATGAGCACGAATGCATGGAAAACCTCGCCTTTCTCGCCGCACAGAGCCGCGAGTGGGGACTTCCGCTGATTGCGGAAATGCTGCCCGGCGGCTTTGGTGCGACGCCCGAGAAATCCGTAGACAATCTGGTAGTCAGCGCGCGCATAGGCTGCGAATACGGCGCGCAGATGATCAAAACCAACTATGCGGGCACGCCCGAGGAATTCCGCCGCGTGGTGCAGGCTTCCTACCAGCCCGTGGTGGTGCTGGGCGGCGAGCGTACGGACGACCTCGCCTCTCTGTTCCGGTGCATTGAGGACGCCATGCGGGTAGGCGCGGCGGGCGTTGCCATAGGCCGCAACGTCTGGTCCCGCGAAAACGCAGAAGCAGTTACGGCGGCGCTGTGCGCGCTGGTGCACGGCGGCGCGGCCGCGGATTCGATACGGCTGTAAAAGCAAGTTCAAACGATAACCAATGACAGATGGATTGGGGGGAAATACGATGCAGCATGCCGATGTACTGGTATATGACGTGGGTACCTCATCCCTCAAGCTGGTGCTGTACGCGGAAAACGGCCAAATCGTGCGCCAGCAGTCTATTTCGTACGACTATCAGACGCCGCATCCCGACTGGGCGGAAATAGACCCCGCGGTATGGGCGAACGCCCTGTGGGAAGGCCTGGAGGCTTTTGCGCGCGACGGGCTGCTCAATCATCTCCGCGCCATTTCCGGCACGGGGCAGATGCATTCCGGCGTATTGCTGGATGAAGCCGGGCAGGCGCTTTCGCCCTGCATACTGTGGCTGGACAGACGCGCGGAGCAGGAAACGCTGGAGCTCGTGGAGCTTTTCAAGCTGCCGCCCTACATGCTCAACACCACCTATACGCTGCCCAAGATCGCGTGGCTGAACAAACACAGGCAGGATGTGCTCAAAAATGCGCGCAAGCTGCTATGGCCCAAGGATTATCTGCGTTATCTGCTCACGGGGGCTGTCGCCACCGACCCGACCGAAGGCGTGGGGGCGGCGCTGCTTGACTGGAGCACCGGCGAATGGGCGGCCGACAGGCTCACGCGCATAGGCTGCGATACGGCGCTGCTGCCTCCCATACTCCCGTCCGACGCTGCAGCCGGGAGCATATTGCCCGAAATCGCCGCGCGGTACGGCATACCGGAAGACGTGACGGTGTTCACGGGCTACGGGGATATGATCGCGCTGCTTGGTGGCGCACCGCACGAACCGGGCCGGCTGGTGTATTCGCTGGGCAGCTCTTCCATGTTCTTCGCCATGGTGGACGAAGCCAATAAAACCGCGCCGGGCAACAGCCTGTATACGCTGGAACTGGGCGGCTACCATCTGTTCGGCGGCGTATCCTCCACGACGGGCGCGTCGCTGATGTGGTTCTTTGAAAACGTGTATCAACAGGGAACGCTGCCCGAAATGGCGGAGGCGGCCTGGACGGCTTCCCCCGGCTGCGACGGGCTGGTGTTTATTCCGTACCTGGCGGGCGAGCGCAGCCCGTACTGGAGCGACCGCATCGCGGGCGGCTTTTATGGGGCGCGGCTGCAGCACAAAAAGCAGCACTTTGCCCGCGCCGTGCTCGAAGGCGTAGCCTACAGCGTGCGGCACGCCATCGACCTGTACAGGGAAAGCGGCGTTATCATCAAAGAAATCGCGCTTGCGGCGGGCGGCGTGCGTACGCCCGGCTGGGCGCAGTTGATATCCGACGTCTGCGGCCTGCCCGTATCCATATACGCCGCGCAGGACACCGTCACCAAAGTGGTGGACGCCATGTGCCGCAGCAAGCTGTACGGCGGCGATCTCAACACGGTGCTGCTTAGTTCGTTTACGGAACCGCAGCGGCTGGCGCCTGACGCCGCGCACAGCGACGACTATGAAAAAACGTATGCCCGTTACCGCCGGTTTTCCCGGTTTGCGGCGGAATGCGATTGATGTGAAAGGAGCTCGTACTATGCAAGCCAGTGAAATCAAAAACAGTCTTGCCCAGATCGTGGGCGAAAAGCATGTTACGGATGAAAAGTTTATTCTTTCCGCCTATACGCAGGATTTTGCGACATATCCGCCCTCGTGGCCGCTCGTGGTCGTACGCCCGCGTACGACTGAGGAAGTTTCGCAAATCATGAAATTCTGCAACGAGAACAAGATCCCCGTTTCCCCGCGCGGGGGCGGCTCCGCCCAGGAGGGCGGCTGCCTTGCCGCGGAGGGCGGCATCGTGCTCGAAACGCTGCGCATGAATACCATCATCGAGATGGATAAGATCAACAACACCGTCACGGTCGAAGCGGGCGTCACGTTCGCGTCGCTCATGGATAAGCTCGAAAAGAACGGGCAGAAGATCGGCGTCGCGCCGTCGGGCGCCATTCCCGGCACCGTGGGCGCGCATATGTCGCGGCCCGGCGTGGGCTGGGGCAACATCAAGTACAGCAGCCAGGGGGACCAAGTGCTGGGTGTTACGGCGGTACTGCCCAACGGCGACATCATAAAGACCGGCACGGCCGCAAACCCCAACGCGGATTTCTTCTACCGCTATTGCCTGGGGCCGGACCTGACGGGCCTGTTCATAGGCGCGGAAGGCGCTTACGGCATTGTGACGGAAGTTACGCTGCGCACTTATGCATTCCCGGAGGAAATATACCTCGAGCGCTATATCGGCTCGGACCTGCACGATTGCGTCGAGATATTCCAGAAGATCGCGTTCGAGCAGCTCACCTGCTATGTCTCCTGCCCCGTCATCAAAGAGGGCTTTATACTCTTCGACATCAACCTCGAAGGTTATAAAGACGAAAACAAACTCCGGCTCCAGCGCGTGCGCGACCTCATCGGCCGGTACAAGAGCGTGAAGTTTGCGGGACCGAACGCGCCCATGGAGTTCTGGCGCAACCGCTGGTACAACACCGGCACGGAATTCGCCGAAGGCGTCGCGGGGCCCGTGAACTACTTCCTCCCCTATGACAAGCTGGAAGAAGCTACGCTCATCATGCGCGGCATTATGGATAAACACGGCATCAAGAACTATGCGCAGCAGATGTTCATTGGGCCGTCCTGCTCCGAGCACGTCAGCCTGATGTTCCACTACCCCAACGACCGCGAGGAATACGCAAAGATTCAGAAGGCCTGCGACGAGATGATGAAGAAGAGCCTTGAACTGGGCGGCGGCCCCTATTCCAAGGGACGCCTGTGGGGCCCGTACCTCGAGGAAAACATGGGTGAAACCGGCTATTGGAAGCTTGCGCAGCAGATTAAAAAGTGGCTCGACCCGAACAACATCATGAACCCCGGCGTCGTCGGGCTCAACGCCAAGTAAAGGAGAAACCGCCATGCTCGAAAAGTATCTCGATAAATTATACAATTGCTCGCGCTGCGGTATTTGCCGCCATTGGGGCTGGAACGGCGTGGAAGACGTCTGCCCTGTTTACAAGCACACAACGCAGTACGAAACGGAATATACGCGCGGCCGCGTGAAGCTTGCGAGGCAACTCGCGGAAAAGCAGTTGGAGCCCAGCGAACTTATGGCAAAGCACATATTGGAATGTACGCTCTGCGGCCGCTGCGAAGTCTGCTGCCCCTGCGACGTACCCATACACGAGGCGTTCCAGGCCATGCGCACGGATCTGGCGGAACAGGGCTATACGCTGCCGATTTATCAGAAGACTGCCGAAACCATCGCAACGGAGCATAATCCTTACGGTCCCGCCGCCGAGAAGCCCGAACCGAGGGAGCTCAACGAGAACGCCAAGGTGCTGTATTTCCCCGGCTGCACCATCAACCGCCGGGCGTGTGAGATTGGAAAGAACATCGAATCAGTGTTTCAGAAGCTCGGCATCGCCTACAACGTATATACGGAGGATACCTGCTGCGGCTTCCCGCTCTACGACATGGGCCTGACAAAGGGCATGAAGGAAGCGGCCGAGCTCACGCTCAAAAACTTTGAGCGGTATCACCCCGACATCATCGTCACCTCCTGCCCCGGCTGCCTCAAAGCCATTCGCGACCTGTGGAAGGAACTTGGGCTCAAACACGACTATCTCGTGATGGATATTTCAGAATTCCTGCTTCCCAAGCTCGCGGACCGGCTCAAGGAGAAGAACCTCGTCGTCACCTGGCATGATCCCTGCGTATTGGGCCGCCATCTGGGGGATTACGAAACACCGCGCGACGTCATCCGCTCCATACCGGGCGTACAGCTCGTGGAAATGGCGGAGCATCACGACAAGGCCGCCTGCTGCGGCGCCGGCGGGGCCGTGATGTCCGGGTTCTTCAAGCTCGCGCAGGAAGTCGGCAAGGACAGGGTGGACCAGGCGCTTCAAACGGGCGCTGAGGAGATACTGACCTCCTGCCCCACCTGCTACCTGAATCTGGGGCGCGCTTCCCGCAAAGAAAACATCAAGGTCCGCTACATCACGGATCTGCTCGACGAGGTTCTTTGAGCATGAACGCGGGATACGAGCGCAGGCAGGTCGATCTGCTCATACGCCACGGCATGGTGTTGCCCATGACGGACGGGCTGCCCCTGATTGAGGACGGCGCAGTCGCGGTGGACGCGGGCAAGATCGCCGCGGTCGGCCCGGATGCACAGATTGCGGCGCAATACCGTGCGAAGTCCGAAATAGACGCGAGGAAATCAGCCGTATTGCCGGGCTTTGTGAACACGCATTTCCATTTCATGCAGAACTTCCTTAAGGGCTCGCGCGACGACCTCGACCTGCTCAAATGGATCGATCTGGTCAGTTTTCCCCGCATCCGCGTGGTTGTGGACCAATACCGCAAAGGCAACCACGAGCTGCACCGTCACGCCGCCATGCACGCGGGCATCGATCTTTTAAAATCCGGCATCACCTGCACAGCCAACATGGAGTGGGCGATAGGCCCCTGCGCGGTGAAAGCATACGACCTGCTGGGGTTGCGCGTCGTCAACATACTGACGCTGACGGACGTGACGAGCTGGACCCCGCCCGACGCGGTGCTGACCAACGAAAAGTATTTTGAACTGTCGGATGAGCTTATAGACTGCTGCCGCCGCTCCAAACGTTCCGAATTCGCCTACGGCGTCGCCTGCCCCAATTCCTGCACGGAGTCTTTGATGCGGCGCGCGCGGGAAGAGGCGGGCAAGAACAACGTCAAGCTGCATGTGCACCTGGCCGAGACGGAATACGAGCTCAACTCCATCCGCGAAAAGCACGGGCTAACGCCGACGGCGTATCTCGAACGCCTGGGGTTCTGGGGCGGCGACACATGGGCCGCGCACTGCATATGGCTGGAGGATGCGGATATCGACATTCTCAGGCGGTACGGCGTAGGCGTCGCCCACAATCCCAAATGCAATATGAAGATCGCCGACGGCGCTGCGCCCATTGCGCGCATGCTGCAAAAAGGGCTGGACGTCGGCCTGGGCATCGATAGCTGCGCGGTCAGCGACAACACGGATTTCTTTGAAACCATGCGCACCGCCGTATTCCTGCAGCGGCTCGTCAACAAGGACGCCACCGCCATACTCGGCCGCGACGCGCTGTGGATGGCCACGCTGGGCGGCGCGCGCGCCATGAAGAAGGATAAGGAAATCGGCTCTCTGGAACCGGGCAAATGCGCGGACCTGATGCTTATCGACCTCAAGCGAAGCGCTACCCGCCCGTACAACGATCTCATCAACAACATCGTGTTTGCCGCGAACAGCAGCAGCATCCGCCTCGTTATGGTGGAGGGCGAAATACTGGTGCGGGACGGCCGCATGACCCAGCTCGACGAAGACTCCGCATTGGATGAAGCGGAAGAATACGCCTATCGCACGTTCTCGGACGCCGGACTTTCCCTTCCCCGGTATTTCCCGATCAACAATCTTTAGACCGACAGTATTCAGATCAATAATCTTCAAGTGAGGTGAACCATATGAAAATCGCTCTGTTGATGGGCCCGCTGGATATCGAGATTCAGCAGCAGGAAATTCCGCAGCCCGGCCCCGGCCAGGTTCGGCTCAAGGTGGCGGCCGCCGGTATTTGCGGCACGGATATCGAGGCGTACAAGGGCCACCAGCCCAAGGGCTGGACCATCACGTATCCGTTTCGGATGGGCCATGAGCTTTCCGGCGTGGTCGATGCGGTAGGCGAGGGCGTTACGGCGTTCAAGGTCGGAGACCGCGTGGTACCGGACGGGCGTATTCCCTGCGGGCGCTGCAGCCAGTGCCGTCAGGGCCATGTCAACGCCTGCACAAACGGCGGCTATACGTCCGGCGGCTTCATGGAATACAGCATTTACGGCGTAAACAGCCTGACAAAGATACCCGATAACCTGGGCTTTGAACAGGCCGCGTTTACGGAGCCGGCCTCCTGCTGCCTGTACGGCAACAGCAAGCTGGACGTGAAGGTCGGCGATTTCGCCGTGGTGATCGGCGACGGCGCGATCGGTATCCTGCATGCGCAATTGCTCAAGAGCCGCGGCGCGCAGGTCGCGCTTGTCGGCCTGCTGCCTGAGAGGCTGCGGGTAGCGACAGAGCTTGGCATTCACCACGTGATCAACGCGAAAGAAACAGACCCGGTGCAGGCCGTGCGCGAGCTGACGGGCGGCGTGGGCGCGAACATTGTGGTCTGTGCGGCGGGCGCACAAGCCATTCTCGCTCAGGCGCTGGAAATGTCCGCCCGTTATGGCCAGCTTCTCTATTTCGCAGCGACCATGCGGGATCAGCTGACGCTGGATCTCGATACCGTGCACTACAAAGAGATGAAAGTGATCGGCAGCTACGATTCCACCACCGCGTTCTTCGAACAGGCGCTGCGTGCGATGTCGCTGGGGCTGATCAAGGTCGACCCGCTCATCACGCACCGCTTCCCGCTCGACGACGCGAAGGAAGCGTTTGAAGCTGCGCGCAATATGCTTGGCCTGAAGGTCATGATCACAAATAACATCTGATGCAACAGCAAGGGGGATGCATATGAAACTCAATCAGGTCGAAATCATGGACACGTTCGCGGAAGCCTGGAAACTGGAAGTCGTGCGTTTGGTCATCACCGCGGTTTCCGATGAAATCGCGCTGGGCGGCGCCAATCAGTTTGTGGGCGCCGCAGGCTCGGGCGAGCTGGGCTCACGCATCAACGCAGGCATAGAGCGCCGCGCTTTGCCGCAGGAAACGCCGGACGGACGCCCGGGCGTCGTCATCGCGCTGACCAATACGCCGCAAAACCGCCCGCAGCTCCTCGAAGAGCTTTCCCTGCGGTTCCTCCTGGCCACGCTGATCCCCACCTGCGCGGTATACGATTTCATGGTGCCCGGCGTGCAGACGGATAAAGCGGATATCGACGCCATACTCAAGGAAAAATGGTCGGGCGACGACTATGAGGAAACCATCAACGGCCGGGTTATGTGCGTGGTACCCACCATCACCGGCGCTTACAAGTTTGAAAAGACGGTAAGCATTTCGACCGTCGGCTGCGACGGGCATTTCGTCTGCTACGGCAAGGATATTAACGCAACCGTGCTGGCCGTGCAGGCCGCAAAAGCCGCTGTGGAAGGCGTGGACGGCGTTTGCCCCATGGGGTTCGGCCTGGAGCAGGTCTATCGCGAGAAGGATTACGTGATTGCGCTCAAGGACAAGATTCCTAATTCCAAAGTGCCCGATGGCGTGGGCTCCATACTGAATCTGCTGGTGTTCGGCGTATCGCAGGAGCATATGGCCAAGGCGCTCGCCGACGCTATCCGCGCCGCGTGCCAGGTTCCCGGTATCGTAAAGATCGGCGCCATGAACTTTGGCGGCGCGTTCGGACCCTACAAATTCGTTCTGCATGAGATTCTCAAATAAAGAAGTCTTCCACTTCTGACGCTGTTTTTCAATACCCAGCAAGCTTGTATCATTTTTCTGCATACCGGGGGATCTTTTGAGTTTTTGAAGGAGGATTCACAATGAGCACAGTACCCGAACAACGTATACGTGAAACCGTATACACGCCCACCACGATACACATCATAACCTGCGCTGTGTGGGCCGGTGTCATCGCTGTTTTACAAACGCTTTCCATGCTGGGCTTCTCGATCTCCGCCGTTATCGTCAGCCTGAACATCGCGGTCAGTCTGTATGTGGTCAGCGGCCTTTGGTTTGGTGTATGGGGAATCATCGGCAGCTGCATTGGCATGATTATTGGTAACCTGATCGGCGGTATGCCTCTTTCCATCGTATTGCTGTTCCAGATCTGCACCATATTTGAAGTCGCTCTGCCGATGTGGGCGTTCCGCAAATTCAAATGCGACCCGCGCTGCAGGGATTTCAAGAGCATCGTGGTGTTCCTGGCCTTCGCCGCCGTCATCAACAGCGCCGTCGGCTCTCTCTGGAGCGGCTGGTACGTTATCCTTGGTCAGACTGCGCCTGATATGTGGCTCTACGCCGTGCTTCCGAGCTGGTTCGGCGGCGAAGCGATCGGCAGGGCGGTTATCGGCCTGCTGTGCATGTGGGTATTGACGCCGTTTATCATGAAATTCCGCGGCTACATCCCGAATGAACCCGATCGTTGGATTGCCTGACCTGCACAAACTCTGCATAGATATTGCGCACAAAGCTGAAAGGAGTGCACATCCATGGCTGAAAACATGAGCGTACAGGAAAAAGCGCTGAAAGCCCAGCGCAAAGTTGGCCGGTTTCTTACGATTTTCAACCTCGTGTTCACGATCGTAGCAATCGGAGTGGGGATATACGCCTTCTCTATCATCAAGTGATCCATATAGGTTGAACTTCCGCATACTCCCCGGTATGCAGAAAATGATTGCTTTCACGCATTTTGCGCCATCGCATGCTCCCCGGCTTGCGCGGGTGCAGAAACAGGCTTGCTGGTATTCCCCGTCGACCAACCATTTGACGTAAATTGGAGGAAATAACATGAGCGAAGTGGCGGTGGCTTCCACCAATGGAGGACCTAAGAAAATTGAATATAAAAAGACGATATTTGGGTATACGCCCAGATGGACTGTCTTTTCCAACTTGCACCCGCTGGCGAGATTCAGCATGATTCTGATTTTCAATGCGCCGTTCTTCATTGTAAATCCGTTTATCAATCTCGTGTTTTTTATCAGCGTACTCTTTCTTTATCGCGTCGCGCGTATCCCGGGAAAATTTATTAAAACGTTTTTGCCGTTTGGCTTGACGCTTTCATTTTTCCTTATCATTACATACACGTTTTTCTCGTCCATTTTTATAAAACAACCTTACCAATATACGCTGTTTCAGATCGGTTCGTTCAGATATTGTTATGAAAACCTGCTGGTCACCATTATGATGTGGCTGCGCTGGATGTCGGCGATATTCGGTACGCTGTTCGTATTTGCAATCACGGACGAACGGGATATCAACCTGGCGCTCAAGGCCATGGGGACTCCTTTCTTTCTTCGCCTGGCCATCGCCACCGGGTTGCGCTCCTTCTTCTCGTTCTACTACGACGCGATGCAGATTATCGAAGCGCAAAAGGCGAGGGGTCTGGACCTGGAAAACATGAGCATATGGAAACGGTTGCGCTATTATTTCGCTGTCGCCGTACCGCTGATCATGATTGAGCTCAAACGTGCGGATGAAATGTCGGATGCGGCGGACTCCCGCGGTTACGTTGCCTTTGGCGGAGCCGAGGTTAAGGCGGCTGTACGTACGGAATATATCGGACGGGATGTCGTCATCAAATCCAAAGACCGGGCCTGGATCACGTTTGCTATTTTATTGCTGGTAGGCGCGATCGTAATGTCCTTTGTTCCGGGGACGAAGGAAGTCCTCGGCTATTTCCCGGCCTCCCCTGCGGAACTGGCCAAGATATTTGGACTTTAGGTAAGGAAGGACAAAACTATGCAGACACCGTTTATCAGCGTTCAGGATGTACACTTTGCCTATCCTGACGGTACAAAAGCCCTCTTCGGCGTGAGTATGGACATCTTTAAGGGCGAGATGATGGCTATCATTGGCCAGAACGGCTCAGGCAAAACCACCATTGTCAAGCATTTTAACGGCCTGCTTAAGCCCACGGGGGGCGACGTGTTGGTCGACGGCGTAAGCGTAAAGGCGCAATCCGCGGGCAAGCTTGCGCAGAGGGTAGGATATGTTTACCAGAACCCCAGCCTTCAGTTGTTTTCAAGAAGCGTAAGGACTGAGATCGCGTTTGGCCTGAAACTTCTGAAAAAGCCGGAAGAGGAGATCAACAAAACCGTAGAGGATGTGCTGCGGCTGGTCGGCCTTTGGGAAAAGGCCGATGAATACCCGTTCCTCTTAACCATGGGTGAGAAGCAGCGCGTGGCCATCGCGGCCGTACTGGCGTTAGGACCCGAAGTGCTTATCGTGGACGAGCCGACCACGGGCCAGGATTTCAGACGCGCCTATCAGTTCTTGGAGCTGTTCGACCATCTGAATAAAAAGGAAGGCAAAACCATCATATTCATCACGCACGAAATGCGCTTTACCACGGAATTCGCCAATCGCACCATCGTGATGGCGGACGGAAAAGTCTGGATGGACGGGCCGACCCAGGAGGTATTTCTGCAGGCGGATCGCCTGGGGCAGGCGCTCGTCACCCCGCCCGAAATCGTGCAGCTCTCGTGCAGGGCAAAGTCGCTTTGTCAGTCGGAAGGATGCATGACGACCAAGGAGCTTTATCGCTGCGTCAAAGAAAAAGCCCTGGCCCGCGCCTAGCCCAAACGAAAAGGAGTGTGGAGAATGTCCAACAGTATCATTGAGTTTTGTAATTTCTCCTGGAAGTATACGGACACGGATTTCAATGCGCTCAAGGATGTCAGCTTCCAGATCAACAAAGGCGAATTTGTGGGTATTATGGGGCAGAACGGCGCGGGCAAGACCACGCTGTGCCGCTGCATCAACGGCCTCATACCCCACCGTTTCCGCGGAACGATGACGGGCAGTATCATACTCGACGGCCAATACGATACGTTCGATACGCCCATCAACAAGCTTTGCCAGATGGTGGGTTTGGTCAGTTCCGATCCGGACGCGCAATTCCTGCGCGGCACGGTGGAGGAGGAGATTGTGTTCGCCGCCGAAAACGCCGGCATACCCGTCGACGAAATCGGCGAGCGGCTGGAAACGATACTGCAGCGCGTGAACCTGGATAAAAGCTATCTGACCCGCCCGCCGACCAACCTTTCCGGCGGCCAGAAGCAGCGCGTCGCCATCGCGGCTGCGCTGATCGTTAACCCGATGATCATGGTGCTCGACGAGCCGACCTCGCAGGTCGACCCCATGGGCAAGGCGGAGGTCATAGAAGTGCTCGAAAAGCTGCGCAAGGAGCAGGACGTGACCATACTGCTTGTCGAGCATCGCTCGGATGAAATACTCAAATACGCCGACCGCGTGCTTTTGATTGACGACGGCAAAGTGCTGCTGAACGAACCGCCCCGCCAGTTCTTTCAGAATGTCGACCTGCTGCTGGAAAAAGGCGTATATCCGCCGCAGGTGGCGCAATTCGCGAAGCTGATATTTGAAGACCCCGATTTTGCGCGCTTCGGCTTGAAATCCAATGAATTCCCCCTGACGGTGGAGGACGGCATCGCGTTTATCCACAATCTCGTCAACGGCGAAAATAAATAGAAGAGGAGTACTTGACCATGTTGTATCGTACATTGGGTAAAACCGGATTAAAAGTTTCCGCATTGGGCTTTGGCGGATGGGGCATCGGCGCGGCGGGCTGGGCCGTGGAATCCGACGAGGAATCCCTCAAATCCATACGGCTTGCCATGGACCATGGCGTCAACTTCTTCGATTCCGCGCTGGGCTACGGCGGCGGGCATAGCGAAATGCTCATAGGCAAAGCGGTAAAGGGCAAGCAGGATCAGTATGTCGTCACCTCCAAGATCCCGCCTAAAAACTATACCTGGCCGCAGGTGCCGGGCACGCC
>JAEWWD010000162.1 GCA_023396535.1 Bacillota bacterium | reverse complement strand
CCAACCGGCCTGCGATACCACAGGCCGGTTGGCATTTTTTGATTCGGTTTGTAATTCGTTATCTGCCACCCGTTATTTGCCGCAAAGTTCCGGGGCAACCTCTTTACAGATTGCCGTAAGCTCAGCGTTGCTCATGGAAGTCGTCCTGCCCTGCACGTACAACGCATCCAAACGCTCCTTGACAACCGCTACAGCGGGGTGCTTCTTGGAGATGGGTTCGCCATCCTTGCTCGCGCAGGGAAGATTCGCGTTCATCCAATAGGCGATGCCGGCCAGCCCGCTGTGCGCGTCCACCACGACGGTGGCGGGACGGTTCAATATGGCGTCCGTATTGAATATATTGTAAATCTGCTCATCCTTTAAGAGGCCGTCCGCATGGATGCCCGCCCGCGTAGAGCAGAAATCCCTGCCTACAAACGGGGTCTGCGGCGGTATTTCATAGCCGACTTCCTTCTCAAAGAATTTGGCTATTTCGGTGATGACCTCCAGACGCATGCCCTCGTCGCGGCCTCGCAGGCTGCAATATTCCATAACCATCGCCTCGAGTGGGCAGTTGCCGGTGCGTTCGCCAATTCCCAGCAGCGAGCAATTGACGGAGGACGCGCCATACAGCCACGCGGTGGCGGCATTGGTGACGACCTTGTAAAAATCGTTATGGCCGTGCCACTCCAACATGTTGCTTGGGATATTGGCATAATGGCGCATGCCGTAAATGATGCCCGGTACGCTTCTGGGGAGCGACGCGCCAGGATAGGAAATGCCCAGCCCCAACGTATCGCAGCAGCGGATCTTTATGGGAACACCCGCTTCTTCTCCAAGCTGGGAGAGCGCGTATGCGAACGGTACGACAAAGCCGTAAAAATCCGCGCGCGTGATATCCTCGAAATGGCAGCGCGGGCGAATGCCGCGGTCCAGCGCCATTTTCACGACCTTCAGATACTGCTCCATGGCCTGCTGACGGGTCATGTTCATCTTTTTGAAAATATGGTAATCCGAACAACTCACCAGTATGCCGGTTTCCGAAACGCCTATCTCCTTGACAAGATCGAAATCCTTTTCGGTTGCGCGAATCCAGGTGGTGATTTCGGGGAAGCGATATCCGCGCTGCTGGCAAAGTTCCAGCGCCTGACGATCCTGCTTGCTGTACACGAAAAATTCGCTCTGCCGGATCACGCCGCGCGGTCCGCCCAGATCATGCAGCAAATCGTAAATTTTCAGTATCTGCGCGGGCGTGAACGGCGCGCGCGATTGCTGCCCGTCGCGGAAAGTAGTATCCGTGATCCAGATTTCCTCGGGCATGCGCATGGGAACCGTGCGGTAGTTGAAGGCCACCTTGGGAACCTGCTCGTAATTGAACATCTCCGGGAAGAGATTAGGTTCTGCTACGTCCTGCACAGTATATTTGTAATAGTCCTCGCGCAGCAGATTGGAATGGTCGTCGAATACGATCTTGCTCATGGCGGTCTCCTTTACTACATTTTTCTATATTTTGCATGCGTGCATGCATGTATACAATATAGCTTATTATACACAGTATCTCCCCTATGTCAATACGTTCGAGTAAAATTTACTTCAGCGCTCAAACAAACATCCTTCTTTTACGCAGGCAGAACGCAGGATGGCGCCCCGGACATTATGCCCCTTCTAAAGCTGCGAGGCGGGAAGCCGACTTCGCTTCCCGCCCCTTATCCAACACTAAAATATTGTTATCGTTACGCTTCTTGCGGGGCCCTCAATCCGCAAGCGCCTCTTTCCCCGCCCGTATCAGTTTCGCAGCTTGCGCCACCCGGATTGCAACGGAACGGGCGGTTTCAAGACCTATATCATCCAGCTTAGTCCCGTTTTCCAGATCATCCCTTGACCAAACCGTCCCGCCGGAATATGCGCCTTTGCCACCCCCCACCACCAGTATCTGGCGACAGAAGAAAAACTCATGAATAGCCTGTATGGCCGTCGCCTGGCCGCCCTGACGCGTTCCGCCAACGGCGATGGCGCCGCCCGCCTTATACGAAAGCACATCCGGCGGGAAGACCTTGTGCAGCGGCCGAAAGCGATTAAAAAAAGTCAAAAGCTTCCATGAAATGTTCATGTTATAAACCGGCGTCGCGATCACGTACCCATCCGCCTGAATAAATCTTTGCATCAGTTCCTGGGTAAAATCGTCCTTATGCCTGCAATAACATTGTTTTATGACACAATAATCGCATTGGTCGCAGCCTTCAATATGCAGCCCGCTCAGGCAGATCATATCCGTTAGTACGTCTTCCTGTTCTTTTGCGGCCGTCAGTGCCTGCTCCAGTACGAATTGGGTCGAGCCCTTCCGGGGGCTTCCGCATACCCCCAATATCGTGACTTTATCGCAACTCATATTCCACCCCCCGCATCAGTTCCCACGGATGGGCGATGTCGCAATATTCCACCCATTCCGCCACGGCGTTTTCATACAGCTTTTCAAACAGATGCTCGCCGTATACTTCCTTGGCAAACGCGCAGTCTTTCCACAACTCCGACGCTACCACCAAGCTGTTGGGCATACGTTCGCCGGAGCATAAAAAGGCTTCAAAGCGTCCTGCCGGCATATCGTTCTTATACCTTTCGATGCCATAACTGAGCATTTGCAGGTTGCCGGCAAGCGCAAGATAAGGGTTACAATAATTGTCCGCAAGATAAAACGTAATCTCAGCCTCCTGCGGTTTCCATTTCACAATAGCATTCCTGTCATCTTCGATTGTACCTCGCAGAAAGCATGGAATTCTTTGACCAGGCGTCACTCGTTTTGGCGTGATACGTTTATAACTGTTAACCTGGCTGCAGGATGCAAGCGTCATTGCTTTTGCGTGATCGTAGATGCCAAGCAGCGCTGCCCGGCAGAGTTCCTGATCAATATCCGGCCGTCCCTTAAAGGTCATCTCCATTCCGCAGGGAGCAAAACTATCAATTTTGGGGGCAAAGAAAGGCCTTAATCCTCTTGCTCCGCAAATATCGCTTACCGCCTTGCGCGCCGGCGCCAACGCATCAAGTACCGAGAGAACATTCCCGCCGGTTATATGAAGCTCGTACTGCTTCGGTTCCGGAGAGAATACGATGAATGCCTCCACGCCGCCGCAGGGAATATCCACATTCTGAAGGTCTTCACATACGCACGGATTTAACGACGAAGAATGCTCGGATAGATTTTCGGTAAAACCATCTTCGGAAAATACGTACAGATCACAGGTAATTTCAAAGCTTTCAACCGGAAGCCAATCCTCGATCCTATCAAGCGCTTCCTTTAATATGCCGCGGGAACAGATTTTTGTCCCTTCGGACATCAACGTGCAGGGAATTCCCAACTCTCCCCCGCCACCGTCCGGAATTAGATATATCTCCTTGCCGTTTTCACCCTTCTGTTCTATCAATACCGGCTGTCCCCGCATCAGGGCGGCCATTTTTTGTTTGTCAAGCTGCAGCAAGACGGGTTTTCCTTCAATGTTGATATAATATACGGTTTGCTGTGCGTCCATTCCCAACTATCCGCTCCTTACCCCTGTTTGGGCGTAACAATCATGTTTTTCCCTTTGACTGTGAAGAACCAGACTCCTATCCCCAGCACGACGCCGGAAATATCCGTTAACAGCCCGGGTACTATCATCAAAAGGCCCGCCGCGATCATTGCGACACGCTGCCACATAAACAGCCGGCTCCGAAACACGTTCCCCGATATGCCAAATGCAAACCATACTATTCCGACTAAAGCCGTTATAACGGAAAGGAATACGTCTCCGACCGCTCCCTCAAGCAACAGTTGATTATTATAAATGAACACATAAGGGATTATGAAACCAACGAGCGCCAGCCTCAGTCCTTGCCATCCCGTTTTGTTCATATCTCCTTCGGCAATCCCGGCCGCCGCGTACGCAGCAAGCGCAACCGGAGGCGTAAGGGGCGCAAGCGCGGCAAAATACAGTATAAACAGATGCGCTGCAATGGGCGCGAATCCCATCTTCAGAAGTATCGGCGCGCCCAGTACACCCGCCATGATATACGCGGGCGAAATGGTCATGCCCATTCCCAGAATGATGGCGGAGATCATTATGAAGACCAGCACCAGCAATTCAATCCCGCCGCTGACGGAAAGCATCATGCTGGTGAATTTCCCGCCCAGGCCGGTGAGTGAAACCATCCCCACAATAATACCGGCGCAGGCGCAGGCGGACACGATCTTCACCGCATTTGTGGAGCCTTTCTCCAGCGCCTCAAAAAAGCGTGCCAGCGTCAGGCCGCCCTTTTTATAATTGATCACTCCGATCACTATGCAGCTCGTAATGCCCAACAGGCAGGCGTACGCGGCGGAATACCCGGAGAACAATGTCACGATGATCACGACAAGCGGCAGTAAATCGTACAAATCCAGGAGTACAGACCGGCGGCTCGGAAGCTCGGAGCGATCCATGCCGCGTATTCCCTGTTTCACGGCCTCCAGATCCACAATGAAGAGAATTGCAAGATAGTACAATATCGCAGGAATCAGGGACGCTTTAGCCACTTGCAGATAAGGTATCCCCAGTATATCCGCCATCAAAAACGCCGCGGATCCCATTACAGGAGGCAGCATCGCTCCGCCGGTGGAAGCCGCCGCTTCCACAGCCCCGGCAAAATTGCTGGGAAATCCCGACTTCTTCATCAGCGGTATTGTGAACACGCCCGTGGTCATCACATTTGCGGCCGCGCTGCCTGTGATAGAGCCTACCAGCGCACTGGAAAGCACCGCGACCTTTGCCGGTCCGCCCCGTGTCCCGCCGGCCAAAGACGTCGCAAGGCGCGTAAAATATTCGCCGACGCCCGTCACCGTAAGGAACGCGCCAAATATCACGAACAATATCAAATAATGTGACGAGGTATCGATAGCGCTGCCAAATATGCCGTTTGTTGTAAACCCGAGATAATCCACCATGCTTTCAAATGAAATGCCGGTATGTTTAAGCGCCCCTGAAAGGTGCCCGCCGAACACTCCATAAAGGAAGAATACCAAGGATACCACGGGCAGCAGCCAGCCGATATGCCTCCATGCGGCAATCAGCACCATACCCACCAATATGCAGCACATGACCACATCCGTTTGCGGAGGCACGTTCATGAACGGGATATGGAAGAATATCCTGCTGTAATTGACTAAAAAGTACCCGTATACGATGCCGGCCCCAAGAATCAACGCGATATCAAGATATAAGAATATCCGTTTTTTCGCGCGAAGATCTTGCCGGAAGAGCACCAGAGCCCCTAATATCGTGAAGAATGTTACGTGGGTAAAACGGAATTTCAAAGGGTCGTGCCCGCCAACCAATGTAGAATATATGTGAAAGACCGAAAGACAGATGGCGAATATGGTAATGATCCTGTTAAGCCATTTTGAATCCCGCATTTATACTACCTCCAAAAAAGGAGATGCCGCAGGATTGGCAGCATCTCCGCGTTGTTGGCTATTATCCGTTATTCCGAATATGCACGAAGCGCGCCTTCCGCAAGAGGATATACGGTATCGCTTTGCATATAGTCGGTAGTCAAATCCGCCAGTCTGGCATGAATATTGCCCAATTCATCCAGATGGTTGAGGATGGCTTTTGTTACATAATAAATTGTATCCTGATCCAAAGCCGGCGAAGCATACAGACCGGTTGTTTCGGCTATCGTGGGGATATCGGTGTCAATGCCGCCGTAAGAGCCCGCGGGGATTATGCCGGCGGGATATTCCCAATCCGCTTTCATTTTTGCAATGACATCGTCGTTAAGCGCAAGCAGTTTGAAATCATGCTGCACGTTAAGCTCGGTGAAATTGCTGATGGGAATCGTGGAAAAACCGAAATAGGCGTCGATCTGGCCATTTCCCATCATTTCGGCAGCGTCGGCGGAACCGGCGTAATAGATTTTACCGCCCCAGGATTCGATATCCGCATAACTTATACCGTAGGCTTCCAATACACGCCGCGCTGCGATTTCAATGCCGCTGCCCTGCGTATGTACTGAAATTTTAATAGGATATTTTGCTTGGATAAGCTCTTCCATGCTGTTTACAGGGACGTTATCCATGACAAATATCTGTACCGCAGGGGAGAACAGCGCGCATATCGCCTGCACATCCTCCACGGCATTCCCGGCAAAATGCTCTACGCCCATCATGGCGTCCTTGGCGTCCGCGCTGGTAGTAAGCGCAAGATCCACCTGCCCGCTATGCATCTGGGCGATATTGCCCTCGCCGCTTCCCGGTACAACGGTAATGGAAGAGCCGGGATATTCATTGCGCAGCACTTCCGCAAGACCTTCCGCTATCGTATTCCACGTGCCGCCCGCGGCGCTGTGCGCAATGGTGAGTTCCAATACCGGCTTTTCTTCAGTGGGCTGTTGTGCTGCAGGCGTCGCCTCGGCGGCTGCCGGAGTGGCTTCGGCATTGGCGGTCGTATCGGGTTTATCTGTTGCAGGCGCAGAGCATCCCGCAACCGCGGTCATGGCCATCAATATGCAAAGCATAAACGCAATAGCTTTTTTCATTTTCTTTCTCCTTCGTAAATTGCTTATTCGGCATTCCTGATTCTGATTTTTTCAGATGCCAGGACGCCGCCTTCGGCCCAATCAGATTTTTTATAATCCTGAAATGTAACCACTACGCTGTCCTTTGGTACCTTTGCGATTTCAACCATACAATCCGTAATTTTTTGGGCGATGAGTTTTTTTTGCTCGTGCTCCCGGCCTTCCCAGAGCATCACATTAATGATAGGCATACATTTTTACTCCCTGGTTTTCTTTCGATATCAATCCTTTAAGCGCGTTTCTTCCAGTACCTCCAGCGTCTCGGCAAGACTGGCCTTTACTTTTCCCGAATTGCGGACGGCATACAGCATGAACAGGCTGTCCACCACGTTCAGCAAGGCTATCCTCGGCTCAATTGAGCCGGTAATTTTGGATTTCACCGAGTTGGAAGCACATAACACGACATCACACGCCTTTGTGATAGGCGAGTCAAGCGTGTTGGTGAAGCAAATTGTTTTACCCCCCTTATTAGCCACTAAATGCATGCAATGGATGACTTCCTTATTCCCTCCCGAGAACGTGAATCCGATAGCAATATCATTCTCGGTGACAAGACGGGAAGACATCTCCTGCATGCGGGAATCAAAACCAAAATGGCAATTTATCCCAAGCCTCATGAACTTATGATAGAAGTCCAGCGCAACAACGCTGGATCCCCCATTCGCCAAAAGCAATACCTTCTGCGCGGAACCAATCAAGCCGGCCGCCTGTTCCAGGGCGTCCAGATCCAATATGTCTTTGGTGTGCTCGATTGCCGCACAATTCGAGGCGGACACTTTTTTCAACACAGCTTCCGCGCTGTCGCTTTCATCCAGACGCTGAAAAATATCCTTATCGTCCGCCGTAGAAAGTATCAGGGCATATTTAAAATCCCTATAGCCCTCATACCCCAATTTGCGGCAGAAACGAGTCACCGTTGTCTTGCTGACCTGGCTTTTCTCAGAAATTTGATCAATCGACATTTGCGCGGCATCAACCGGATGCTCCACAATAAAATCGGCTATGCGCCGCTCTGATGCAAGCAGTGTAAGATAATTGCTTCTTATTCGGGCTATTACGCTTCTTACGTTATGCATGAACACTTTCCTCTGCAGCAATGTTACTTATTCACATAATATATCTCACATATAGTACTTTATTTCACAGTGAATTACAACCGGCAATTTTATCTTTTTGAGTCCGGAAATTTATAGTATCATGGCATTCATATCACTATGCCATATTGCCGCTTTAGTTATTCTGGTAAAATCCAGCGTTCCTCATAAGTTTGCATTTATACTTGCCTGACGGTCTCCTGTGACTTACACTGGTGTATGGAAAATAATTGTCCGTTTTACAGGGGAGGAAACTGTATGAACCGCTTCATACTCGCGCCGGATTCTTTCAAGGGAACAATGACCGCCGATGAAGTCTGCGATATTTGGGAAGCCGCCATATTGCATTATAAACCAGCGGCTGTCATACGCCGCCTCCCCATGGCGGACGGCGGCGAAGGTATGGTAAACGCGTATCTGCGCGTGCTCGGCGGCGAGCGCTTCACAGCGTGCGTCAGCGGCCCATTGGGAGAACCGGTTGACGCGGAGTACGGCATATTGCCCAACGGTACGGCCGTTCTGGAAATGGCGGCGTGCGCCGGACTGCCCCTCGTCGGCAACACAAAGGATCCTCTTCGGGCAACAACGTACGGCGTTGGGGAATTGCTGCGGCACATCGAAAAAAGCGGCGTCCAAACGGCGCTTTTGGGGCTGGGGGGCAGTGCGACCAACGACTGCGGCATAGGTATGGCGGCCGGCCTTGGCTACCGGTTTCTGGATGAACACGGCAACATATTGGAACCGCTTGCGAAAAACATGACGCGTATACGGCGCATTGAGCGGCCGACCCAGCCGCTTACCCTGACCGTTAACGCTGCGTGCGACGTGGATAATCCCCTTTACGGCCCCCATGGGGCAACCTATACATTCGGCAGGCAAAAGGGCGCGGAGGGTGAAACGCTGGAATTGCTGGACACGGGCCTGAAAAATGTAGCCGCGGTGCTAAAGCGCGATCTGGGGGCCGATATAGCGGCCCTGCCTGGCGCCGGCGCCGCGGGCGGACTTGGCGCCGGCGTCGCCGCCTTTTTGGGCGGCCGCCTGCTGCCGGGCATTGAACTGCTGCTGGACGCGGCGGGGTTTGACGATATGCTGCGCGATACGGATTGCGTGTTCACCGGCGAAGGCCGTATCGATTGGCAAAGCGCCCACGGCAAGGTGCCCGTTGGAATCTCCCGCCGCGCAAAGGCGCAGGGCGTTCCGGTCATCGCGCTGTGCGGTTCCATCGGAGACGGTATGGAAGCCGTTTATTCAGAGGGAATTACAGCAGTATTCTCCGCTGTTCGTACGATCGCGGACTTTGAAGCGATCAAAAAAAGCTCCCGCGAGGATATGCGGCTGCTTGCGGACGCTGTTATGCGCCTATTATGCATGGAACGCATATAAATCCGTCATGGCATAAATTTGTTATTTGATTCTCTTATCGATAGTTTGTTCTTTATCCATTTACCCGCCGCCCCGGCGCCTTATGCCGCTTACACAGTTTCCGGATAGAGGGTTGCGAGTATGAAGGCGCTCTTTAACACCTGTCGCCGCTCAAACAAATAGGCCCGTATTTTTTAATGGCTTGCATAATCCTTCTAAGCTGACATTATTATAAAAAATGTAGTGCACAATTATGTCAAATATTCGGGAAATCAGTTGATTTTTTTGATATAATTATATAGAATAAGATCGTCCCGAAATGATATACATTATTATTGGTGTGAGGAGTCAGTACATGAGCGAAACGCGCAGAACATGCATCGTCACACACACCGGATGCGATATGCCCATTGCAACCGGAAATCAGTTGGGAATCAAAATCATTCCGGATATTTTGATGTTTGACGGACTTACCTTCCTGAACGGGGTTGATCTCGATCCCGTTTCTTTTTACGAACGCCTGCGTACGGCAAAAAAGCTGCCGACCAGCTCTCATCCCAATGCCGAAATGTTTCTGGAGGCTTTTCGTGAGGTCGCGGCGGACGAACGGTTTGATGAAATATTCTGCATTACCTGTACGTCAAAAATGTCCGGCACGTACAATACGGCCATGCTCGCAGCGCGCACAGCAGCGGAAGAAGGGCTGTCGATACCCATTTACGTGTACGATTCGCTGTGGGTTTCCCATGCCCAACGCCTCCTGGTCGAAAAAGCAAACGAACTGGCCCATGAGGGGTACAAATCCGCGCATATCGCCGGGGTGCTCGAAGAAATGCGCCCGCGCATTACGATCTATATCATGATGGAATCCCTCAAATATGCGTATCTCGGTGGACGTACAGGGGCGATACAGCTTCTTGCCGCCCAGTATTTCGGCATTCGTCCTGTCATGACGTTTATTGAAGGAATTTCCCATAACCTGGCCGTGCTGCGCAACGCGCGGGAGGGCTTCCGTTTCATTACCAAGAAATTTAAAGAGGAATCTGAACCGGGACAAAGCGGTATCATATTCCACGGCAACGATATCCACCGCGGGGAAACGCTGCACCGTATGCTGTTGGAAGTCAACCCGACGGCCAATTTGCGAATAGAGGATGTCGGCCCTGTCATAGGGTTATACGGCGGCCCCAACAATGTCGGGGTAACCTATGTCAGGCCGCGTAAGCCTACATGATCTGGTTGCTGCCGGGCATTGCGTCTTTCGTGTTCTTCCTTTTGTTTGATATCCTGAAGGCCCAAGGCAGGCGCAATGCAACCCCCATGTTTATTCTGGGAGCATTGCTGCTTGCGGGCTCAACCGGAATGATGGTGTTATCCACGGCGTTTCCGGAACGACCGTTGTGGCGGTCCCTCTCAGGCATTGTTGCCGTCGTCTGGTTGTTTACACTGTTGTATGTTTTGTTTGCGGCATTGCCCGCAAACAAAACATATGCGGGGACGGAACGGCTTGAGGTATGCAGCGCGGGTCCATATGCGCTTTGCCGTCATCCCGGCGGATGGTGTTTCGTTTTTCTATACTGGTTTTTGTGGCTCTATGCCCCCAGTAAAGAAATGCTCGCTGCGGCGATCGTGTTCCCCATACTGAATTTTGTATATATTTGGGTTCAGGATCGCTATTTATTTCCGAAATATATTAACAACTACAGTTTTTATCAGCAGTCCGTTCCGTTTCTATTGCCAACATGGCGCAGCATACGGAACTGCCTGAAAAGATAGCATAGCGCTGTTTGGGGGGAGGGATTTGCATGTCGTTCAAGCAGGAGCTCAAGGAACTCAGTTCTGAGCAGGTTTGGGAAAAATACTGCGGATTTCTGGATATTTCGCTTGAGCAGTACATGCAAATTCAATTCCGGCTGCTTGAGGAGCAAATTGCTTTGTTTTCCAAATGCGAGCTTGGCAAACGCATACTGAAGAACAAGATTCCCTCCACAATAACGGAGTTCAGAAAAACCGTTCCCCTGACAACTTATGAAGATTACGCCGATATTCTCCTTGCGAAAAAGGAGGATATGCTCCCGGCACCGCCCGTGGTCTGGCTGGAAACCACGTGGGAAAGCGGCAACCGTCCCGTTAAGGTCGCACCGTACACGGAAGAAATGCTGACGGTTTCCAAGAACAACCTTCTTGCGGCGCTTATTCTTGTTTGTTCCACTGAGCGAGGAAAATTCCGCATCCAATCCGGCCAGCGTGCGCTGTACGGACTTGCCCCTTTGCCTTATGCGACAGGGTTGTTTCCGTTGTTGTTTATGCCGGAAATAGACCTCCAGTTTCTGCCCTCCATCCGCGAGGCGCGGAAAATGTCCTTTGCGGAGCAAAACCGCGTAGGTTTTCGGCAGAGCATGGAACGCGGCATCGATATGTTTTTTGGCATGAGCAGTATCATATACGCCATCACCAAGAATTTCAGCCTGAGCCATACGGTCGGCGCGGAAAAATCAAAAAGGGGGTTCGTACATCCCCGTATGCTGTTCCGGATACTCGCGGCTAAATACAAAAGCCGCCGCGACGGCACGCCGATACGCCCCGCGGATATATTCCGGCTGAACGGTTTCGTATGCGTGGGAACGGATACCTCCCTTTTCAAAGATGATCTGGAGCGCGCATGGGGCGTTCGGCCCCTGGAAATATCCGGCGGTACGGAGCCTACCTGTATTGCAACGGAAACATGGAGTAAAAACGGCCTGGTATTCTTCCCGGACGCGTGTTTTTACGAATTCATTCCGGAAAACGAAATGCTTCGAAGCTTCGATGAACCTGCGTATGTTCCGCGCACCTTCCTGATGGACGAGCTGGTCGCAAACGAAAATTACGAACTTGTGGTCACCGTGCTCAAGGGCGGTTCCTTCATGCGGTACCGGGTGGGGGATATGTACCGGTGTATACGCCTGCATAATGAACAGGACGGGATAAATCTTCCTCAGTTCGAATATATCGACCGCATACCCACCGTTATAGACATCGCCGGATTTACGCGCATAACAGAGCGCGCCATCAATAAGGTCATCGAAGTCTCCCGGCTGCCCATCGCCGATTGGGTAGCCCGCAAGCAATATGACGATCAAAAGCGATCCTTCATGCATATGTTCGTGGAAATGGATGAGACAGCCGCCAGCGGAGGTCCTGCCAACCAGCAGCTTATCCGTGACCACATAGGAATCTATTTCCGTCACTTTGATCACGATTATGACGATCTCAGGCGCATGCTCGGCATTGAGCCGCTGCAGATCACGCTGCTTACGCGCGGTACCATAGAGTCCTTTGAAAAGGTATATAAGCAGCGTCTGCGCAGAATTAACCCGCCGCAGCAGGATATTATCAACCTGCTGTATCTCCAGAAGGGGGATCAGGGCCGGGGGGGTGCTGGCTTTTGCAGATAAGGGACCTCGTATTCAGCCTGATACCGTTTATTTCGCTGTTATGTAACGTTTTTCTCTTCTTTACGCTGCTGACCGCGAAGAAAAACGCCGTCATCTATTCCTTCATGGCCCTTCTCGTCTCCTTTGTCATGTGGACGTGCGGGTCCTATTTTGCGCGCGTGGAACTGTATCCCGGAACGTTTTTCTGGTGGCAGATTTCCGTATCAGGCATATGTCTGGTGCCGTATCTGTATTATCTTTTGGCCTGTACGTATACAAACGAGCGCAGTACGTTTTTGAAAATACTTTGGGGCGTTTTGACGATTTTGCTCGTCGTGCTCAATCTGCTTGACGTATTTATGTCCCACCCGGTCATCGAGGTGGAAAACGGACAGCGCGTACTGCATTACACCGCCCATACCGCCTCCATACTTCCGCTGGTCGTAGCTGTCCTCATATTCCTGTCGGCCGGCCGTCTCATGTCAAAAAATGTGAAGAACGGCAATCTGCATATATCTCAATTCCGACCGCTGATACTTGGCGTCGTTATCATGTTCGTTGGCATCGGGGTGGATCTTACATTTACCACCGGTACATTACCAATCGATACGCTGGCAGTTTCCCTGCATGCAATCTGCATCTATTACGCGCTGTATAAAAAGCGCGTATACGCGCTGAGCCAGATCACTTCCAAGGGTTCTACCTACCTGATCAGCGTTGTCATTACAACGTTTATACTGATTTCGATGTTTAACGACGTGGACCAGTTTTTTGCGCGTTCTCTTGGAGAATACGCGAACTACCGGTCTATGGCAATCTCCATACTGTTCTCGCTGTTTGCGATATTAATTTTCAGCCTGCTAAACACCCTGCATAGGGCAATGTTTGTAAAGGATCAAATCGAGCGGGAAAACAAGCTTAGGACATTCTCGCTTGCCATCAACAAAACGCTTCAATTAAATGAAATCGTCGTGACCTACATGGATTTCCTTCGCGATACAATACCCGCCGTACAGATTCACGTTTGTCTGCATGCGCCGGAGGACCATTGTTACCGTTCCATGGCGGATTACAGCAGTCTGAACAAACGATTTACGCTGGGCGACGATAATTCTCTTGTGCGTTGGATGCAGGAAAACAACCGCGCCATACTGTACAGCGAGTTCATGCAGACAACGCATTTCCGCTCCATGTGGGAAATCGAGAAACAAACGCTGCAAAGCCTCGGCGCCATGCTGATACTGCCCATCAAGTGCGATGAAGCGCTGGTGGGCCTTACGTTCCTATCCGAGAAAATCAACCGGCGCAGCTATACCTATGATGAGATTAACTTCCTCGAATCTGTCGTTTCCATAGTATCCATCGCCGTGAAGAACGCCAACCTTTATGAAACCATACATCGCGAGGCTCTGCGCGATTCACTGACCGGCCTGTACAATCGACGCTTTTTCAACAAACAGCTTGAAGGGGATTTTCAGCGTTCACGCTCGCACTCCATGGCGGTCATACTGTTTAATCTGGACGATTTTCGCCTGTATAACGAACTGTACGGGAGCGGCGAAGGCGACCTTATTCTGCAGCACTTCGCGCAGATACTGCAGACGGTTATCGGCAACCGCGGCACCGTTGCCCGCTACGGCGGAAAGGAATTTGCAGTCATACTGCCGTTCTGCGGAGCTTCGGCAGCCGAGGATATTGCAACGCGCGTTCAGGAGAAGTTCAAGGAATATCTTGATCAGGTCAACGGCTCCACCCAAAAATTCCTTACTTTCTCCGCGGGGATTTGCGCGTATCCTACCTCCGCCGCCAACCCGGATCAGTTGTTGTCCTACGCCAATCTTGCCGTCTATACTGTGAAAAAGAACGGAAAGAACCGCATTATGACCTATACGCGCACCACAAGCGCGGATGATCCTACAACGGTTAAGAGCAAGGCCTCCATCGTGCAGGAGTATACCTCCACCATCTACGCGCTTACCGCCGCCATAGACGCAAAGGATCATTATACATTCAGCCACTCGCAGTGCGTTTCCTCCTATGCCGCGCAGCTTGCGTCGGCGGCGGGCCTGAGTGAAGAGCATGTGGAGATCATCCGTCAGGCGGGGCTATTGCACGATATCGGCAAGATCGGCATACCCGATTCCATATTGACAAAGGAAGGCAAGCTGACGCCTGAAGAATTTAAAATTATGCGGCAGCATGTGGAGAGATCCATAGAAATGATCCGCCACCTGCCTTCGCTGGATTATGTCATTCCCGTCGTGCTCTCCCACCACGAACGTTTCGACGGCAAGGGATATCCGCGCGGTATTGCCGGAGAAGCCATCCCCATAGGCGCTCGCTGTTTGAATATTGTCGATTCATTCGATGCGATGATTTCACGCCGCTCCTATAAAGAGGTAATGCCATTGGAATCCGCGCTCAACGAGATTCGCAGCAATCTGGGCAAGCAGTTTGATCCTGAGTTGGGATTGCTGTTCGTGTCCATGGTCGAAAACGAGCAGATTAAAATCGTCAGCTATTGATTTAGGATGAGGCACGCAAATGGCCACATTGGTATGGGCACACAGGGGCGCAAGCGCATATGCGCCCGAAAATACATTGCCCGCATTTGAAAAAGCAATACAAATGGGCTCCGACGGCATTGAGCTCGACGTTCATATGAGCCTCGACGGCGAACTTGTCGTGATCCACGATGAAACCGTTGACCGCACTTCCAACGGCACGGGCGCAATTGCGGATATGACGCTGGAGCAGCTTAAAAAGCTGGATTTTTCAAACGGATTCACGGAATATACAGGGACAAGCGTCCCTACCCTGCCGGAGGTGTATCAGCTCATCGGGCCAACTGGATTAAGCCTGAATGTGGAAATCAAATGCGACGTCGTCATGTACTGGGGCATATGGGACAAGCTGACCGCACTTGAACGAGAAATGAATATGCAGGGCAGAATACTGTATTCATCATTCAACCATGACGTACTGCCTTATATACGCGCCTTGGATCCAAAGGCAAACATCGGCCTCCTATATAGCGGCGTTCCGAAAAAGCCCTGGCGGGATGCCGTCCGTATGCGGGCAAATGCCGTTCATCCCAACTATATGGCGATACTTCGGCAGCCAAATCTCGTTCGAAAATGCCATGAAAACGGTATCGCAGTGCATACATGGACGGTAAACGACCCGGCCGCCATGCAAAGCCTGTCGTACGCCGGGGTAGAAGCGATCATCACCAATAAACCGGATATCGCGCTTGCGGTCGTAAAGTCAGTTCATCCCTGAATAGAAAATTGGGCTCCGGCGTAAGCCGGAGCCTTTGTCTTTTGTAAAGAAGGCTTTTTTTGTATGTTAGGCTGTCCCTATACGCGTTCCTCCTCCCGTTACTGCGTGACCTGCAGTATGACGATATCGGCCTGCACCGGGCTGATCCCGAAGTTTACCGGAGCGCCGGAATTGTTAACCAGCGACATCGTTGTCGGTACTGAGCCTATAGTGAGCAGCGCCTGACCCTGTAACTGTATCGTCGTCACCGGCTGGGGCGAAGTCCCCGAAATTGCCGCGCCGCCCGATGTTTCAATTGTGAATTCCACGTTGACCTCAGCCTCTGCGCCGTCCGTGTTCACCCACCAGCTTACGAAGTAGTTGGCGGGCTCGCTGAACGTAAATACGCCCGTCAAGGCATCATAGGTGATATCAGCGCTGACGAGATTCAGCGGCGTATCGAACAGCACGTTCGCGCCATCCGGAATCACACCGCCGGAGCTTCCCTGGAGTTGCACCTGCACCCCACTGATATCCTGCGGCGGACTAGCGGGGCCGGTGGGGCCTTCGGGACCGGTAGGACCAGTAGGACCTGTTGCACCCTCTGCGCCGGCCGGGCCGGTGGGTCCAGTCGGGCCGGCGGGACCAGTAGGTCCGGTCTCACCCGCTGCGCCCGCAGGACCGGTAGGACCTGTTGCACCCGCGGGGCCGGCGGGACCCTGTATGCCCTGCGGACCAGTCGGTCCGATGATGCCCTGCGGTCCCTGCGGACCGATCGGACCTTGAATGCCCTGTGGACCGATGGGACCCTGTATGCCCTGCGGACCAGTCGGTCCGATGATGCCCTGTGGTCCCTGCGGACCGATCGGGCCTTGAATACCCTGCGGACCGATAGGTCCCTGTATGCCCTGCGGACCAGTCGGTCCGATGATGCCCCGGGGTCCCTGGGGTCCCTGCGGACCGATCGGACCTTGAATACCCTGCGGACCTATGGGGCCCTGTATGCCCTGCGGACCCATAAAGCCGCGCGGACCTACGGGGCCTCGGGGACCTATTGGGCCTCGAGGACCGCGTGGACCGCGACAACAACAGCAGCACCCGCGGTCGCTTCTCTGACTGGATGTATTACTGAAACCCTGGCCACGTCCATTGCTGCAACCGCGGGCTCCCGCATTTGTATTCATCGTATTGTTATTCCACATGTATCTACTCATAATCAGCCTCCTAATTGCGTATTGACGGCCACTGATTGGGCTGATACATATTGCCCGTCGCCCTTATGACCAGGGGTTTTGTACGGCCGTATACATGCAATCGTTGTAGTATCATATATATGCCCTGTATATGGGTTTGGTTATCACTTTGGCATATCGATTTTTACCGACTGAATAAATGGCTTAATGATATGCAAGATGCCCGACCACTTGGCGTATTGCCGCCTGGCCGGGCACGGATTAAATTTCCGGATTATGCTTTGATTCGGAATTAGAAAGCTTGCTGCGCAGCTCTACACGCTGCAAAACGTAATGCCGGTTTGTACTCTGACTTCGTCCATTATACCGAGTGTAACACGGGTATCCTGCTGGAACGGCTTCGCGCCGCCCTTCTTTATCATGCGGAGGAACGCGTCAATTTCCGCCCCCATGCCAAATTCGGTAACCGGAACGGCAATATCGGTTGGTTCTCCGCCGCGAGGCCACACCGTAAGCTTTTTAGGATTGCAGATATCATCGATGAGAAGCGTACCGCGCTCCCCCTGCAACTCGCTGCTGGAACGCGAATCGCTTATTTTGGAATAACTCATCTGTGCAAGCAGATCGGGATATGTCGCCGTCACCGCACCCGCCCCGTCCAGTCCGTTGCTTAGCAGCATGGAGCGCGCATGTACGCTGTCCGGCTTGCCAAAAAGAGTGGCAAGCACATGGATGCAATAAACCCCTATATCCATCAGCGCGCCATTTTTCAATGCGGGATTGAAGGCGTTCAGTACGCGCCCTTCCTTAAACGCATCGTAGCGCGAGGAATATTGACAGTACGCTATTCTCGCGTAACGTACGGGCGCTATATCGTCGATATAGCGCTTTACCATCGCAATACCGGGAGAAAAGGCCGGGCGCATAGCCTCCAACAGCAACACGCCGTTTTCTTCCGCCGCCCGCAGCATGGAAATAAATTCTGCTTCGCTCGGCGCCGCGGGTTTCTCCACCAACACATGCTTTGCATGCGTCAAAGCGCCCATTGCCTGCTCATAATGACAGCAATTCGGGCTGGCGATATAAATCGCGTCGACGTCCTTATCCGAATACAGATCGCCGAGCGTATCGAATGCCTTCTTTGCCCCATACCGCTCCG
>JAEWWD010000158.1 GCA_023396535.1 Bacillota bacterium | reverse complement strand
GATATATTGGCGGCTTCCAATATGCGTGTGTTCCATGGCGCCCTTCCTGTCCAGCTTGGCGGCGGCCTAAACCCCAACGCGCTGGATGAGGAGGAACGCCTTCGGGCGCAGCAGGCTTTATTTGAAGCTGTCGACGAGGCGCGATTCATCGGCGCGGAAGGTATGGCGTTCCTTGCGGGCAAATGGTCGGCGGATACGCGGGAAGCTGCGCTCGGGCAACTTATCAAAACGACAATACCCGTGTGCGATTACGCGGCGGATAAGGGAATAACGGTCAACCTCGAAGTATTTGACTACGATGTGGATAAGGCAGTGCTGATAGGCCCGGCTCCGCTTGCGGCGCGTTATGCTCAGGCGATTACGCAAAGCTGCAAAAACTTCGGGTTGCTGGTCGATTTATCCCACATTCCCATCACGCATGAAGACAGCCGGTTTGTTTTGCGGACGCTCAAACCGTATATCCGCCATCTGCATATCGGCAATGCCGTGCTCAAACCCGGTTATCCCGCCTATGGGGATAAGCATCCCCGTTTTTGCTTCCCGGACAGCATGCATGGCGTGGCGGAGCTTCGGGATTTCTTTGCCGCGCTCAAAAGCGAGGGATTTTTCCGGCCGGATAACCCTATGGTACTCTCTACCGAGGTTGCGCCTTTTGGCAGCGAGGAAGCCGACGTGGCACTCGCAAGCTCCAAAAGGGTCATTCGCAGAGCCTGGGCGGGATTGGAGTAGACAGTAAACGATTCAATCCGGAAAGGCTAATCCGCAATCGCTTGAAATGGAAGTACTTGAGAAACAGGGAGAAAAGCGTTTATGTTACCTGAACGAGTATGTGAGATCAAAAAGATTTCCCAAATGCTGCGGAGGGATATCCTTGACATGGTATATACGGCCGCGTCCGGGCATCCCGGCGGATCGCTCTCCAGTGCGGAAATACTTGCCGTATTGTATTTCCAGGAAATGCACGTGGATCCCCAAACCCCCAATGACCCTGACAGGGACCGCTTTATACTCTCCAAAGGACATATAGCGCCCGCATTATACAGCGCGTTGGCCCGCCGCGGCTATTTTGACCCGGAGTTACTTAAGACGCTGCGCAAATTTGGAAGCCCCTTGCAGGGGCATCCGCACATGGCCAGTCTTCCCGGCCTGGATTGCTCATCAGGCTCTCTGGGGCAGGGGCTGTCCATTGCGAACGGGCTGGCTATCGCCGCAAAAAAGACGGGGCGGATTTATCGAACCTATTGTTTGCTCGGCGACGGGGAGATTCAGGAGGGGCAAGTGTGGGAAGCGGCAATGACCGCCGCGCATCTGGGCCTTTCCAACCTGTGTGCGATCATAGACCTGAACGGCGTACAATTGGACGGCTTTACGAAGGATATCAAGAACGTAGCCCCCGTCGGCTTCAAATTCCAATCGTTCGGCTGGAATGTGATTGAGACGGACGGGCATGACGTATCCTCGCTTGCCGCGGCATTTGCGCTGGCGCGTTCCGTCCGCGAACGGCCCACAGCGGTCATAGCCAGATGCATCAAAGGAAAGGGCGTGTCGTTTATGGAAAACAACTGCGCCTGGCACGGAAACGTGCCCAATGCGGAGCAATTGACGTGCGGTCTGGCGGAAATTGGGTAAGGGGGGGCTTGCTATGTCTATTCAGAAGATTCCACAGAGAAACGGGTATGGGGAAGGACTGTTGTCGCTGTGCGCCTCACGGGAAGACGTATTCGTGATGGATGCGGACGTAGCCGCATCCACAAGGTCCTCTTGGGTTGCGGAAAAATACCCCGCAAAATTTCTGAATATGGGTATCAGCGAACAGGACTTGGTAGGTACCGCGGCTGGGCTTGCCCTGGGCGGTATGATTCCGTTCGTGTCCACCTACGGCGTGTTTCTGGCCGGCCGGGCATGGGATCAGATACGCACCACGGTTTGCTACAATCGTCTGAATGTGAAATTCGGCGGCGCGCATGCGGGGATTTCCGTAGGCCCGGATGGCGCGACGCATCAGGCGCTGGAGGATATTGCCGTCATGCGCGTATTGCCCAATATGACGGTATTGGCCCCCTGCGATTCCATAGAGACCCGAAAGGCTACCGAAGCGGCGGCGTCCTGGGACGGTCCCGTATATATACGTTTCGGACGGGAAGCGGTTCCGGTCATTACGGAAAACGAAACGCCCTTCGTTATCGGAAAAGCGGCCGTATACAAAACGGGAGGCGATGTGGCGATTATCGCCTGCGGCGCCATGGTATATGAGGCTCTGCTTGCCGCTGAAAATCTGAGTAAAAAAGGAATAGCCGCTACGGTGATCAATCTGCATACCATAAAGCCTCTCGACCGTGAGGCTGTGCTGGAAGCGGCAAACCGCTGCGGCTGCATTGTGACTGCGGAGGAACACCAGATTGCCGGAGGGATGGGCGGCGCGGTATGCGAGCTTCTTGCCGCGGAGCGCCCTGTTCCAGTTGAAATGGTGGGTATTCGCGATTGCTTCGGCCAATCCGGCGCGCCCGCCGAGCTTATGGCGCATTATCATCTGACGTCCGCGGCTATTGAGAATGCGGCGCGCCGCGCCCTGAAGCGAAAATAGACGTTCGCCTGTTAAACCGCTCAACCGGCTGATCAAGCCGGTATACTGGACGATTCAGAGACTATGTTTTGATGCTGATTACGCAACTGCCGAATATCCTGTTGACGCTGACCGTCGCTTTTGGCGCCGGCTGGCTTGTAATGCGCCTGAAGGTGCCCGGCGGCATGATGCTGGGCGCCATGATAGGCGTACTTATATTCAATGTTGCCACGGGCCTTGGCTCCATGCCCTATATCGCCCGGTTTATTTCACAGTCCATTGCGGGCGCGTATATCGGATGCTCGCTGAGCCGGAAAGAACTCAAACACATCCCGCGCTTATGGGGGCCGCTTTGTATTCTGGTTGCGGGTATGGTCGCCGTGAACATTATTACGGCCTGGATTATCGTACACGTCAGCCCGCTGGACGGCGTAACGGCCATGCTTGCCGTGATGCCGGGGGGCGTCAACGAAACGCCTATGATCGCGGCCGATATGGGCGCGGATGCCGCCAAGGTGACCGCGCTGCAATTCGTCCGTATGATCGCCGGTCTTGGGATATATCCGATGATCATTCGCATGATGGATCGCAGGGAGCAGCTAAAAGCTGTTGAAGAACGAGCGACACAGCCTGTGGAGGGTCGGCAGGCGGTTGATGCGGCGCCGCTGCAGGAAAAGAAGCGCGATCTGCGGCGCGTTGCGCTGACCATGGCGGTCGCGCTTGCCGGCGCGTATATTGGGTGGCGTACTGGTTTTCCGGCCGGCCTTCTCATATTCTCCATGCTGACGACGGGCGTGCTGAACCTGTCTACCGGCGCAGGGGAAATGGTGAAACCTCTCAAACGATTTGCACAGCTTCTTGCGGGCGCTTATATCGGATGCCTGATGGGATACAGGGATGTGGTGGAACTGCAGTATGTATTGCTTCCGGCCGTGGCGCTGGTTATGATGTTTGCCGTAAACTGCGTGATCTCAAGCTATCTCATACACAAGCTCTGCGGTTTCAAGCGCCGGAAAGCTATGCTGGCTACTACGCCGGCCGGCGCCAGCGAGATCGCGCTGATATCATCCGATATGGGCGTGGAAGGCGCGGATGTCGCCGATATTGTGTTGTTGCACGCCGTGCGTCTGATTGGCATCATATCCTTGATTCCGCAAATCATACCTTTGGTTATACGGCTGTTTTAGGAGTGTTCCGTACAGTTTAATATGCATCCTCATTTCGGATTATGAGAATCTATAAATGGGGATGCCGGAGAGTATCCTGACATCAAGAATACCCCGGCATATGGCCGGGGTATTCAAATATTGTTTTGGCGGCTTTTGTATGATCAGGTAGCCTTGGCGGATATATGTCTGGTGTATAGTCAGTCCTTATTGCCTTGCAAGAAGTCGGTTAAGAAGCGGCTCCAAATCCGCCCCATCCAGCGCGCCTGTCAGCAAGCCGACGCTGACGAGGACGGCCACAGCTACACTGACGTTATCAATATTGATGTCTACATGGCTGTTACCGTTTCCGCGCAATATGATTCTGGATTCCTGATCCTGATCTTGGTCCTGATCCTGATCCTGGGCCTGGGCCTGGGCCTGATCCTGGTCCTGCGCCTGTGCCTGTAAATTGAGCTGCGCAACGAGCTGATTAAGCTCCTGAATTTGATCCGCGAAATCGTTCTCAACGAAGCTATTGTCCCTGCAGCAATGTCTGCAGTATCTGTTTGACATGTTTCTTCACCTCCTTGTATTGGATATATAGCATAGTATTATATCCATACATGGAATGTTACAGATAGGTATGAATACTCTATACGTATTTATACGCCGCATATTGCGGGCGCAAAAAAGCGTCCCCCATTCCGGTTGGAGCCGGAGGAGGACGCCGTTTCGCTTGGCTTGGGAGATTATGTCCGCGCCAGTATGGCTCGTGCCGTCGACATGTCCGTGACCAGCATATTGACATATCTGCCGTTGAGCGCGCCAATAATGGAATTTACCTTTTCGACGCCGCCGGCGACCGCGATCACGCGTTTTACCGTGTGCAGTATGGCTGGGTCGATGGTTATCGTCCGCTTGGCGATACTTGCGTCGCAGGGCTTGCCGTCTATGCGGAAATAATTCGCGCATACGTCGCCTACCGCGCCGTGCGCAAGCAGGTCGTCGATCACTTCGGGATCGTCCAGGCCGTTGCCTCCTGTCGAGGGCATTCCGCCTATGCCGATCAGACAGATATCCGTCTGCGCGGCGCGCGCAAGCACGTCCTGAATATGCGGATCTTCCATCAGCGCGTCGCGAAGTTCCTGCGTGCGGCAGAAACAGGGCGCGTTGATGACATAGCCC
>JAEWWD010000132.1 GCA_023396535.1 Bacillota bacterium | reverse complement strand
GGTATGGCCTTTACATCCGGCTCTGCGGGCACCATGGCCAGCGGCGATTACATCAAGGAACAGTATCCGTATGCCAAGCTCGCCGTGGGCGAGGCGCTGCAGTGCCCCACTCTGCTCAACAACGGCTTTGGCGGCCACCGTATCGAAGGCATCGGCGACAAGCATGTACCTTGGGTACACAATGTGAAGAATACCGACATGGTCATCGCCATCGACGACGAGGATAGCCAGAATCTGCTGCGTCTGTTCAACGATCCCGCCGGTCGCGCGTTCCTTGTAAGCGAGCTGGGCCTCACCGCCGAGTTTGTTGAGAAGCTCTCCCTGCTTGGTATCTCCGGCATCGCGAACGTGCTTTGTTGCATCAAGATGGCGAAATACTATGAAATGACCGAGAACGACGTGCTCTTCACCGTGGGCACCGACTCCGCCGAAATGTACGGCTCCCGTATCGCGGAGCTGGCTGATCGCAATGGCGAATATTGCGATGTCAAGGCCGCTGCGGATTACTATGGCCACATGGCAGGCATCCGTACGGACACCATGGAAGAGCTTACCTACGAAGCCCGTAAGCGCGTGCACAACCTCAAGTACTACACTTGGGTTGAGCAGCAGGGCAAAACGGTGGATGAACTCAACGCACAATGGTACGACTACGACAACTACTGGGGCGGCATCCACAAGCAGGCCAAGGAAATCGACGCCCTCATCGACGAGTTCAACGCGGAAACCGGCGTACTGGCCAGCCTGTAATCCCGCAACCAAATCAAAGCAATCAGGGCGCACGGCAGATGCCGTGCGCCCGTTTTTTGCAACAAAACAGGGGAGCCTTTCGCTCCCCTTCCAGTAGTTAACAAAGTTCACTCGTCCAGATCAACGTCCAGATCGTCCGCTTTATCCCGCTTCGTGCGGCGGCGAGATTGGGAAGGGCCATCTTCCCGGAAAGCCTCCTCCTCGTCCTCTTCCTCAAACAAATCATCATCTTTGCGCCGGAACCATCCGAATATGCCGCGGCGTGGCTCATATTCCTCCTCTTCCTGTTCCCTATCATCCAACTGCGGCGGCTGAGGCTCCACGGGCCGCGCGGGCTGCGCCGCTTTCGCGGACACCGGCTGTACAGGTTTTTCCACAGTCTGAGCTGCTGCCTGTTGCGCCACCGTCTGTGCTGCCTGCTGCGCGGGCTGTTCAGGCCCATATACAGGCTGCTGGCCTGCACAAACACCAAGCTCAGCCCTGTTCTGCGCAACCATCTGCTGGTAATTGTAGAGAAAACGCTGCACATCATGAAGGATATCGTCCGCATACTGCTTTGCGCCGTTATAAACTACCTGCGCGTTGTGTTCGGCATGCTGCTGCAGTATTTCAGCGCGTCGCTGGACCTCGATCAGCACTTTATCTTCCGCAACGCGGGCTTCAAACTCTTCTTCGGCTATAAGGCGCATCTGCTCCGCCTCGGCGACGGATTGCCGGTGCATATCCTCCGCTTCCTTCTGTGCCTGCTCGACGATATCCACCGCTTCCTGATTGGCATGCTCCAGCAATGTATCCGTTTCTATGAGCACGCTGTTCGCGCGGCGAATATCCTCGGGGATGGTTACCTTCAGGTCGCCCAGAAGATCGAATATCTCGTCCACGTCCACCATCCGGCGGCCGCCCCCGCCCAGCTTGGGGCGAGGTGCGCTTTCGAGCGTCTGTTCTATCTGGGATATGATTGTAAAAATCCGCAAGGACTGCTGGTTCTCTGTGCTCATCGCTTTGTCAACCTTTCTGTAATGATACTCTGGTTTACCGCCGGAACCAATCCGTCAATGGAACCGCCCAGCGCGCAAACCTCCCGTATGACGCTGGAGCTCAAATACGAATGCTCGGGTTCGGCCATGAAATAAACGGTATCGATATGCGGGGCAAGCCGCCTGTTCATGGAGCTGATCTGAAACTCGTACTCAAAATCCATCACCGCACGCAGCCCGCGCACGATGTGTTTTGCGCCAATCTGTTCCGCATAGTCCACAAGGAGGCCGCCGAACGACCCCGCCTCCACATTGGTTAACCCTTCCGCCTGTACGGCCGCCGATATGAACGCAATGCGTTCCTCAACCGTAAAAAACGGGCGCTTTGCGGAATTGACCAGTACGGCGACGACAACGCGGTCCATCAGCGCGGCGGCGCGCCGCAGAATATCCATATGCCCCGCCGTCAGCGGGTCAAAGCTGCCCGGATAAACGCCTATGTTCAACCTGAGGTCCGTCCTTTCCATAATACCCGCCCTGTCACGTTTCCTCATTATTGTCGTTCGTGTTCCCGGCAAAAAAGAAACTCAGGCCGGTATCTCCATATTTTCGCACATCCGCGCATATCATCCGTTCCCCAAGGGTGTGCGGCGCATCCTCCCACGCATGCTCCACAATCACCCTGCCGCCCGGCGCCACAAGTCCGGCGCGAAACAGTTCCTCAAGCGCCTGCTGCGCGCCCATGCGGTAAGGCGGGTCAAGAAACGCGATATCAAAGGCTTGTCCGCCCGCGAGGCGGGCGATCGCCAAAAGCGCATCCATCTGCATGACGGAGGCTTGACCCGTAAACCCCAGCGAGTCGATATTTTTGCTTATCAATTCACAGCAGCCGCGGTCCATATCGTTGAATACCGCAAAGGCGGCGCCGCGGGACAACGCTTCCAAGCCCAGACTGCCCGAACCGGCGTATAGATCCAGCACGCGCGCGCCATCCAGCGAGAACTGCAGTATGCCGAACAGCGATTCCTTCACACGGCCGAGAGTCGGGCGCGTATTTCGCCCCTTCGGGGTCAGTATCTCCCTGCCCTTCGCCGTGCCGGCAATGATACGCACGCGCAGCCTCCCAAGAATACCAATTTTTCGTCTCTCATTGTATCATATTTCGCCTCCCCTGCAAACGTAAAAAACCATAAGCCATTTTCGGCTGCCATTCCGTCGGGTAACAGGCGGCTGCACCAAGCGGGTATAAAAACACAGGTAATATATACCTTGCAACTATCCCCGTGATACAGACGTTTAATGGACAGAGACTGACAGGGAGGTACTTCGTATGTACAAAAAACTGATCTCGGGCGTATTGGCGCTTGCAATGCTGCTTTTATTCGCCGTTCCGGCGCTCGCGGCATCTTCCAATCCCACGCCTATCGATTACCGAATCGCGACAACAGCGGTCAACGTCCGCACCGGCCCCAGCAGCGCCAAATACCCTGCAATAGGCGCGCTGAAAAAGGGCGAGGTCGTACAGTATGTCGGCAAATCCGGCACATGGTCCAAAATTCTGTATAACGGCAAAACCGCCTATGTGTACAGCCAGTATCTGAATGCTGTGCCGGTTGCCTATCGCGTCGCTACGACGGCTGTCAACGTCCGTACCGGCCCCAACAGCACGAAATACCCGGCCATCGGGTATCTGAAAACGGGTGAATCCGTACAGTATATCGGTAAATCCGGCAGTTGGTCCGTCGTGTCCTATAAGGGCAGGCTCGCCTATGTGTTCAGCAAGTACCTCGTTGAGAAGTCCTCCGGCACACCCCAAAAGGAAGTCAAGGCCAGCGCCGAAAACGGCACACTGAAGCTGGAACTGATTCTCGACAAAAGCACCTACAAGGCCAACGAGCCCATTCAGGTTCGCGCGATACTGAAGAACATCAGCAGCCGCAGCAGCGTCGACGTATACGGTACAAAGCAGCTCGTATACTTCCCCATCACGGGCGGCAATTTTAACGGCGAGTATCCGACGACGCTGGAGCTTGCGAAAACCACCATCCGAAAGGATACGCCTATCGAGTATAAGTTTGTGAAGGTTGGCTGCGTCAGCCCCGACGCGGACGAGGCCTTTGCCAAAGCGTATTTCGCGGATTCTAAGCTGCGCCTTCCCGCCGGCACATACGAGATAGAGGCTGAAATGCGCTATTCCCCCAACCTCAGCTCGCCTGCACGCACGCTTCGGGCCAGCGTAACCATTACAGTGAAATAAGGTTTTTTCCTGCACAGAAAAGCGCCGGATCGCTCCGGCGCTTCAGCGTGTCGATAAAGTGCCGTACCGGCACTTTATCGAGGTTCACCGCGCAAGTTGGCGCTCGGTTTCCTGCTTTGCAGGAAGCCTGTCGCGCCAACTTACGCTTCAAGGTGTCATTTTGCGCCGCGCATGTCGCCGCAAAATGACGGATTGAAAGCCTCCGATCGCATAAATCATGGCCTCATTTCTGCTAACAGAGGTTTATTGACAGTCTAAAGCGCCGGATCACTCCGGCGCTTTCATATTCTCTGTCTGGTTTTTCAGTTTCAGGACGCGCTGTCCCCGGATTTCAGCCGCTTTTCTTCCTGCAGCGTCAAAAGCGGGGGCTGCGTCTTTTCGATGGTCTCCTTCGTGATGGTACAGCTTTCCACATCCGAGCGCGAAGGGATGTCGTACATGACATCCAACATCACGTCCTCGAGTATGGCGCGCAGGCCGCGCGCGCCCGTTTTACGGGCAATCGCCTTCTGTGCAACCGCCTTAAGTGCCAGATCATCGAACTTGAGCTCCACGCCGTCCATTTCAAACATGCGCTTATATTGGCGGGTCAGCGCATTCTTGGGCTCCGTCAATATGGAGAGCAACGCCTCCTCGTCGAGCTGGTGCAGCGTAACGATGATGGGCATACGGCCGACAAATTCGGGGATCAGCCCGTACTTGAGAAGATCCTCCGGTAATATGTCCTTGAGTATCGCGCCGATATCCTTATCGACGTTGGACTGTACTTCCGCGCCAAAGCCCATCTGTTTGTCGCCGGTACGGCGCTTGATGATGCTGTCGATGCCCGCGAACGCGCCGCCGCAAATGAACAGTATGTTCGTGGTATCGATCTGTATGAACTCCTGGTGCGGGTGCTTGCGGCCTCCCTGCGGGGGAACGCTGGCGGTGGTGCCTTCGAGTATCTTCAGCAGCGCCTGCTGTACGCCCTCGCCGGATACGTCGCGCGTGATGGAGGGATTCTCGCTCTTGCGCGCGATTTTGTCGATCTCGTCGATGTAGATAATGCCCTTTTCGGCGCGCTCCACATCATAATCGGCAGCCTGTATAAGCTTGAGCAGTATGTTCTCCACATCCTCGCCGACATAACCTGCCTCGGTCAGCGAGGTAGCGTCCGCCACGGCAAAAGGTACGTTGAGTATTTTCGCGAGGGTCTGCGCCAATATCGTCTTGCCGCAGCCCGTCGGCCCAAGCATAATGATATTGCTCTTTTGCAGCTCCACATCGTCGCGGGCAGCGCCCGCGCCAATGCGCTTATAATGGTTGTAAACGGCGACGGAAAGCGCCTTTTTGGCATCATGCTGGCCGATTACATATTGATTCAATACATCCATGATCTCCCGGGGTTTTGGTACATCCGAAAGATCAACCGGCTGGGTGGCGGTATCCTCTTCAATGATTTCGCGGCAAAGCTCTACGCACTCATTGCAGATGTATACGCCGGGGCCTGCGATAATCCGATGCACTTCATCCTGGGTCTTTCCGCAGAACGTGCACTTGACGGGGCCCTTTTCCTCATATTTCGGCATAGCTCACCTTACCTTCTGGGCGGGATGATCTGATCGATCAGGCCGTACTTTTGCGCTTGCTCGGCGGTCATGAAGTTGTCCCGCTCGGTATCGATCTCCACCCGTTCTATGGGTTGGCCGGTGCGTTCGGCCAGTATCTGGTTCAATTGTTTTTTGATCGCAATCATGCGCTCGGCCTGAATTTTGATATCCGTCGTCTGGCCGCGCACGCCGCCACTGGGCTGATGGATCATGATTTCGGCGTTGGGCAGCGCCTTGCGCTTGCCCTTCGCGCCCGCCGCCAGCAGGAACGCGCCCATTGACGCGGCCATGCCAAGGCAGATCGTGGATACATCGCACTTGATATACTGCATGGTATCGTAGATCGCCATACCAGCGGTCACGGAACCGCCGGGACTGTTGATGTACAGGCTGATATCCTTATCGGGATCCTCCGCCTCCAGAAACAGCATCTGCGCCACGATGAGATTCGCTTCCTCATCCGTCACCTCGCCGCCCAGGAATATGATCCTGTCCTTGAGCAGGCGCGAATAAATATCGTAAGAACGCTCACCGCGATTGGTTTGCTCTACGACCATCGGTATTAAACTCATTGTCGTTCCTCCTTTTGTTGCAGGTTTACGCCGGATTGCGCACCGCCCCCAACTCAGGCGCTGGTTTCCTGAAGCAACCGCCTCATGCCTCCGCCTTTTCCCCACTGTCTTCCGGTTTATCGACCATTACGGCGTTCGCCATAATGAAATCTATGGTTTTACGCACTTCGATGCGCTCCCGGAAATAGTCCAAATCATCGTCCTTGAGGGTCGCCTTGAATTCTTCCGTCTGCGCGCCCATGTTCTGCGCGTAATCGGCGATCTCTTTGTCCAACTCCTCATCTGTTGCCGCAATGCCTTCCGCTTTCGAAACGGCGTCAAGCACAAGTTGTGTACGTACGCGCTGCTCGGCCTCAGCCCGGTAGCCTTCGCGCAGGATCCGCGGGTCAGTACCCATGTATTTGCAATAATCCTCCAGCTTGAGGCCCGACATGGACAGCCGGTACGCAAGATCCTGGAGCATATAATCCATCTGCCGCTGGGTCATGGAATCGGGCACGCCGAAGGACGCGTTTTCCGCAACCTTGTGGATGGCCTCATCTTCCATCTCCGCCTTGGCGCGCTCGGCGTTGCGTTTTTCAAGCGCCGCTCGCTTGTCCGCGCGCAATTCATCGAGGGTATCGAACTCGGAAATATCCTTCGCGAATTCGTCGTCCAGCTCGGGCAGCTCCTTTTTCTGGATACCCTTTATGGCTACATGGAAAACGGCGGCCTTGCCCTTGAGCTCTTCAGCGTGATACTCCTCGGGGAATGTCACGGAAATATCCTTCTCTTCGCCCTTGTTCAGGCCGATAAGCTGATCCTCAAAGCCCGGAATGAACCTTCCAGAACCGATGTCGAGTGTCTGATCCTCAGCCGTACCGCCCTCGAATTTCACGCCGTCCACGCTGCCGGAGTAATCCAACAGCACGCGGTCGCCCTGCTCGACGGGACGTTCCATCTCAACATAGCGGGCGACCTTTTCGCGCTCCTGCTCGATGATTTGATCGAGCTGCGCATCTTCCACAGTATACGCCCTGCTCACTACTTCTATACCCTTATACG
>JAEWWD010000088.1 GCA_023396535.1 Bacillota bacterium | reverse complement strand
CTCCGCCTGCTATCTGATTTTATATATTGGTCTTCGCCGTCAAGCTCTCCATATCGATCCGCACGACGGCGGTGCGATGGAAGTATTTATCGATATGAGCCTGCACCCCATCCGGATTGGACGGCGCGTGTCGCGCGCAGAGAAGCCGCAGCGCGAAGCGCTTCTCCGCTTCGTCCTCTATGATATGCGCGGTACCCGTCGCGATGGCGGAGGCGTATTTCACGCTGTAGGTCTGCTCATTGGTGACGGCCTCGCAGACAAAGCTCACGCATACTTTTGGATTCACGCGCAGTATATCGAGTTTAAGCCCCGCCGGCGCGCAGTGGAAATACAGCGCGTCCCCTTCGCGCGCTAGGGTCAGCGGCACGCAGTAGGGCGCGCCGGTTTCGTCCACGGCGGCGAGTACGGCGTAGTCGCTTTGGTCTATGACGGAAAGCGCAAATTCGCGGGGCTGTTCGCGGTCTTTTCTTCTCATGTTCAGTACCTCCCGAATAGATGCATTCAACATACCATAAATGCACGGGATGCGCCAGTGGCGAAGCGCGGCATGGGCCGCGCTGTGTGCATAGCTCATTTATTAAAGAACCCTTCCACTCTACCGGCTTCCGTTGCGAACGGATCATATGCCCACGCTTTGCGCTTTCTGGGCGCTGTGCTTTTTGCCGGGCGGGACATCAGCCCGTAGCGCAGCGCTTCAGGCGCGTGGTCTTCGCCGGGACCGGCATCCTCGGGATCGTGCGCGTCGCAGGTAAGCTGCGGGAGGGTGCGGATGAGGTTTTCACAGCAGGAAAATATCTGCAGAAAAGGTTTGCCGTCCGGCGCGTCGGAAAGATATTCCCGCACGCGCTGCCAGCCCAGCACGCGGGAATTATCCGCGCGCAAAAGCGGAACACCGCACTGCGCGAACACATCCGCAATGCTCTGTCCCTGCGCGCCGTCGGTCTGCTGCAGAATGCCCCGGCGCTGCCACGCATCCGGCGAAGCGGCGGTGTAGGCCGCCTTTTCGCCTGCGGAATGCGCCTTTACGCGCGCGGCCATTGCGGAGGAAAGCACCTGACGAGCGTATTCCTCGCGGTATACGTAAATCCGTCCGTCCGGCGCGCAGGCGAACCACAGCACGCAGCACGGGTCGTTGTAGCCCCAGTCCATGGCGCGGAAGCGCCGCCACCATGCGGGGAGCGAGAAAGGCTCGCATACGTGCCTGTCCCGCCGGAACTCGGGAAAGTACTGGCCGGCCAGCGCGTCCCAATCCCCTTCGAGATGCGCGCGCCGCAAGTGCTCCGGCAGGTTGCTGAGCGCGCGGATATAGCCGGGGTCCCGCGCGAGCAGCGCCTTATTGTCGTATACGCGGGCGGGGATGAAAGCGTAATCCTCCGTTCGCTCCGCCTCGCGGTACCGCCTGTCGATAAACAGCCGCTTGACCCACGCGTGACCCACGCCGCCGGGATTGCAGGTGTAATACATGCGGGTGGGGAGATTCTCGCCGGTCGCGCGGTTGCAGGTCGAGAGGAATTGCATCTGCGCCTCGGTGAAATGCGTGGCTTCTTCCAGGCCGATCACATCGTATTCCTGCCCCTGGTACTGGTAAACATCCGCTTCTCGGTCGCAATACCCCAATCGAATGCGCGAGCCGTTGGGGAACAAAAACGCCCGCTCGCCCGCGATATAGTCCGCGATACCCGCTAATTCCCGTTGGAGTGGGCGGCCGTGATTTTCCATCAGTTCGGGCAGCGTGCGGCGCAGCAGAAGGAGCTGCAGCCCCGCGTGCCGCAGCGCAAGCAGCACGAACTTCCGGCGCATGGCCCAGCTTTTCCCGCCGCCGCGCGCGCCGCCGTAGGCCACGTGCCGCGCGGTGCAGAGGAAAAACTCTTTCTGGCGCGGGTTGGGCGCGCCGGGAAGGGTGTGCGTTGTGCCCATGACGAAGCTCCTTTCCGGGGAATTATCTCGCCAAGCCCTCCGGGTCCTCCAACACGACGGTCAGCGCCGGGTCTGGCTCCGGCTCGGCGCTGTCCGCGCGGGCGGAGCGGCCCTTTTTGCTAGCGACGTAGCCCCAGCCCTCCAGCAGCAGCGCGGCCATATCGGCATCGAGCTCGCCAAGCAGCGCCCGCTCCACCAGGTGCTGCTCCACCCGCAGCACGGCGGCGCGCAGCGCGCCGGCCTCCGCATCCTCCGGGGGAACGTCCGTGTTCAGGCGCAGCTCTTCCAGCCGCGCGCGGGGCACACATAGCGCCGCGCACAGCCCGGCCAGGGTATAGGGGGTCTGCCGGTAGCGGACGTCGCCGTTTTTGAGCACCACCCGCTCCCGCGTGGCGTCGCATTCCTCGAAATACTTGGCAGCGCGGGCAGCGATCCCGCCCGGATCGGGGGCGGGGACGGCATCCGGTGCGCCGCCCGGCGCGGCACACGCCGCGCGTTCGGCCATACCCGTAGCTTTTTTGTCCGCCGGATCCGGCGAGGCTTTCCTGTTTGCCATGCGAATCCTCCAAAATACAAACGTTTGTTTGCTTTTTCTTAATCGTATCACGAATTTGTGTTAAACGCCCTGTCAAAAATGTTTTCAGGCTTGCGCTTGCTGGCATGTTGTCATACGAAACATTTAAGTATTATATGCGTAATATAATAGTAATAATATATACGAATCAATCCCGCGAAAAATGTATGATGTTTAAAATCATACACGAGGAATATGCGATAAATACAGAGATTATTTGAAATATATATGCATATAAGCGATTTATATGCGCATATTTTTCAAAAAAATTTCGTAAATATTTTGTAATAAAATCCTTGACTCCTGCTGGAAAAAGTGTTACGCTCTGGACGTGCAAAGGGTTCCCATACTCTTATTTGCAACGACAACGAAAGGGGAAACAAATAGAAATGAAGAAGTTTTTAGTATTGGTGTTGGCGCTTGCGCTCGCGTTTGCGCTCGCGGCGCCCGCCATGGCGTTCACCAGCGATGAGGATACCGGCGACGATTATCCCTATGAGCTGGACATTTATCTCGTTGATTATGACGATAACGATCTGTTCGGGTTTGTCACTCTGCCCGAAACCAACCGCGGCTATGCCAAGAACGAGATCGTGGCGGCGATCGTGGAGCTGTATGTTCCCAAAGATGAAGATCCGTATGACGACGACTTCACCACCCTTGAGATCACCGGCGACAACGTCAGCTACAACGTGACCGACAAAGCCATTGCCGGCGACGACGCGCCCAATCTGCAGCGCATGAGTGACAGGGCCGACGGCTGGTACTATGATATCGAAAATAACGATCTCGAGGGCAAGGACACCTTCCAGTGGCTTGTGTTCGCGAAGGTTATCGACGACGACGCCTCCCTGACCGCAAAGCTGGTTGCCGGCTCGGCCGGCGGAGAGTTTGATGACGATGATGACGATGTTGAGGGCGACGGCAGCGGCAGCAGCAACAGCAGCAGCAGCATCACCGTCACCCTCAACGGCAACACCTATGAAGTTGTTAAAAGCTTTAACGAGGACAACGGCGGCAAATACACCATCAAGGATATTAAAAACAAAGACAGGGTCATCATTTACGTCGACGAGCATCATAGATCCGAAGGCATGGCTATCTATGTTAAGGATCTCGACAAGACGTTTGACCTCGGCGTGAACACCAGGAACGAGCTGGGCATCATGGATGGCGCCAAGGTACTGACCTCCGGCCACGATTATGACGACGTCATGGATATCTATGACGACGTTGTAGTAGACGATTTCGGCATGGATTACTTCCTGATCGGCAACTATGTGCGCGACTCCTTCTTTGAAAAGCTTGAGTCCGCCGATACCATCACCGCGACCGTGGATATTAAGCCCTGGTCCGCGTATGTGACTATTCCCGATGTCCCGGATATCATCGTGGATCCCCCGAAGACCGGCGACGCCGCTAGCATTATGGGCTTTGTGATGGTCGCCCTTTCCGGGGCGGGCGCCGTTGCCCTCAAAAAGCGCGGGTAACTCTTGATCAGGGAACCGAAGCACATTGCCGCCCAAACGCCTGCCGTTTGGGCGGCTTCCTTGTTTTGGCGTATTGTAAGTTTGCTTGCTTGCGCTTTGTTAAGAATCCGTTTGTTGAGAAAGAGAAAAGCAATACTGGACTAACATAGCCGCGACATGGTTCCGCCACAATACGTTAAGAAATATTTTAGAATCAGATATGTAATTTTTAGTTAACATTAATAAAAGCCGTGGAAGCATAAAGTATGCATAGAATATGGACATCGCAATCATTGAATTAAGATATCTACTGAGGTTTTTCTGCATATTCCATAAAATAAACTGAATTTTATGCCATGAAAATGTCGTAATTATTTTGTAATATTTCTATTGACCCAGGTTCTCAAAGCTGTTACGATTCAGACGTGCGATAGGGTCCCCCAGGCTCTGATTTGCAAATACAACGAAAGGGGAAACAAATATGAAAAGACTTTTAACTTTGGCGTTGGCGCTCACGCTTGCGTTCGCGCTCGCCGTGCCTGCCATGGCGTTCACCAGCGATGAGGATGACGACGACGATACTCCGTTTACGCTGGATATCTATCTCGTGGAATACGACGACAACGACCTGTTTGGGTATGTATCCCTGCCCGAGACAGACCGCGGCTACGCGAAAAACGAAGTCGTGGCGGCCGTCGTGGAGCTGTATGTGCCCAAGGGGGAGGATCCCACGGATGAATACGGCTATATCGAATTCGGCGGCGATAACGTCAGCCTCGACGTGACTGACAACGACGACGGCGATCTCATGGCTGCCGGTTTTGCGGACAGCAGGAGCGTCGACGCCTTTGTCTATGACGATGACGACGACGTTCTCACCCGCGACGTCGACGACGACCTGTACAATTCCTCCAAGAACAAGACCTACAAGTGGCTGTTCTTTGCGAAGGTCACCGACGACGACGCATCTCTGTACGCCAAGATGGTAGACGGTTCCAATGATACCGAGTTCTCAGGCAACTCTCTCACCCTCACCCTCAGCGGCGACGATTACATCATTGCCAAGAGCTATGACAGCACCGACGGCGGCTACTACAGCATCACCGACGAAGACGGCAATGTGATCTACCTCTATGTCAACAAGTCCTACAAGACCACCGGCATGAGTATCGATCCCATTGACGACGACGCAACCGACGGCGAAATCGCCCTCGGCGTTAACACCAGCGGCGAACTGGGCGTTGTGAGCGGCGCCAAAATACTGACCTCCGGCGACGACTATGACGCCGTCATGGATGTGTATGAGGACGTCTGCGAAGACGTGTTCGGCCTGGATTACTTCCTGATCGGCAACTATCTGCGCGACTCCTTCTTTGAGGACTTCGTATCCGCCGATACCATCATCGCGACCGTGGATATCGAGCCCTGGACTGCATACGTCACCGTGCCTGACGAAACGGAGGTCGTAGTGGATGTCCCGAAGACTGGCGACGCCGCGAGCATCATGGGCTTTGTGATGGTCGCCCTCTCCAGTGCGGGCGCCGTTGCCCTCAAAAAGCGCGGATAAGCCGTGCTTTGAACCGGGGAACCTCAAGCGCATACCAGGCAGAACCGTCTCCTGGTTCAGACCGCCGGCAAAGTCCTCAGGACTTTGCCGGCGGTATTTTTAATGTCATGACCGCTCCAGTACCGTTGCTGCTTAAAACACGTTTAAACAGAGCAATATCGTAACGTTGTGGGGGTATTTCCCGTTTGCTATAATGAAGTTTGACAGGCGGGTACGCTTTTATCGTTTCCGGATTCGGGTAATATCCACAGTATAAACGACAGCGCGTCGCGCCATCCATTTTTGACAGGAGGTACATTTATGCAAACGCAGCCTATTCCTGAAATCACCCCGGAAGACATTCAGCAGAACAAAACAATGGCAATCCTCGCATACTTCATATTCTTCCTTCCTCTGCTGGCTGCAAAAGAGAGCAAATTCGCCCGCTATCACGCGAATCAGGGGCTGGTACTGTTGCTCGCGTTCATAGCGGTTGCCATTGTAAGCTCCATCATCACCAGTATCATCGTCGCCGCCATGACGTTCTCCGGACTTGGAGCGCTCGCAATTGTCGGCCTGCTGTTCACGCTCGTTGATATCGCTATCGGCGTGCTGGGCATCATCGGCATCGTCAACGCCGCGCAGGGCAAAGTCAAGCCCATGCCTGTGCTGGGCAGCATCACCATCATCAAATAAAGCCGGGATGCAAAACGGGCTCCGCGCAAGCGGAGCCCGTTGTTATACGGAAAGGGAGGTTTGGCGTATGAAGAAACGCGCGGTACGATTGTTACCCCTTCTATTGGGTTACCTGCTTCTGTTGTCTGTATTCGGGTGCGCCCCCGCCCAGACCGATACGCCCGGTGGGCAGGCGACTGCACCTGTGCCAACTTCCCCCCTGAACAGCCCAGAGCCGACCCCGGAGCCCGAACAGGAAACGGAGTGCAACTGGACGCTGGAGGTCAGCGATACCAGGACGGCAAAAGTCAACGGCTACGATTTTACCTGCACGCTGAGCATCATGGGAATTAAGCTTGGCGGTACGGACGAACTGGGAACATACCGCGGCCTCGTTACGCTCGACTATCAATACGCCATGCAGCAGGGAGGCGTAGCGGGCAACGCGGCCGGCGGCGGTCAGGAGATAGACGCCGTTATAGAGGTCGTGGCCTATGACGAACAAAAGTATGACGACGCGGCGGGGCAGACCCAACTGGCCGGGCTTGTGGAGTACGACACTATGGCGCTGGGCAATCTGATATTGACGGGCAGCGGCGAAGCCCAAGAATCCGCCGGGGGCGGAAGCTGGAGTACCGGCGAAAGCAAAACGGTTTCCGTACCGTACAGGATGACGGTGGACGGCGGGCAGGTGAGCATAGAGCTCTATACCGTCGCGCCCGGCGTGCAGTTCACGGGAATGATAACGGGAACGCCGGTGTAGCGCTGGCGCTATCGCACAATGAACAATTACCAATAAACAATGAATGCAGAAATTCCCGCCGCCGGCGGGAATTTCTTTGAAATATGGGAAACGGCCCAATGTAAGTTCAAAAAGTTTCAGATGGAAATTTTATCCGTCATTGTTCATTGTTAATTTTGCATTATTCATTGCGCGAAGCGAATTTGCGCTCGCGCCCGCGCTACAGCGTGTACAGCAGCGCTACCGCGTTGGCGCGGATGCATTCGCCGCGGCCCTCGGGGCCGGAACCCTCGGTGGTGGTGGCTTTGAGCCCTATGCGGTCTGTCGTTAGGCGCAGCGCGGCGGCGATCAGCTCGCGCATCTGGGGGAAGTGCGGGGTGAGCTTGGGCCGCTCGGCCACGACGGTGATATCCACATTGCGCACGCCGTAACCCGCGGCGGCGAGGCGGTCGGCCACGCGCACCAGCAGCGTGAGGCTGGAAATGCCCTTGTACTGCGGGTCGGTATCCGGGAACTGTACGCCGATATCGCCAAGGCCCGCCGCGCCCAACAGCGCGTCCATCAGCGCGTGTATGAGCACGTCCGCGTCGGAATGGCCCTGCAGCCCTTTCTCGAACGGTATCTCCACGCCGCCGAGTATGAGCGGGCGGCCCTGCACCAGCAGGTGTACATCTTCGCCCAGGCCTACGCGCAGCCCTGCCGCGGCGCCGAGGCCCGCGGCGGCGGCGCACAGCCGCTCCTCCAGCCATACGATATCCTCGGGCGTGGTCAGTTTGCGGTTATCCACAGCGCCGGGTACAAAGCGTACGGCGTGGCCCGCTGCCGCGTACAGCGTGCTGTCGTCGGTGGCGGCGCGGCTCTCGAGGCGCGCTTTTTCGTATGCGTCCCGGATGGCCCCGTATTCAAACGCCTGCGGCGTCTGCGTATGCAGCAGTTCCTCGCGCGGCAGCGCCGTTACGCCGTCGTCGTCCTGTTTTACGCGTAGCACCGTATCCCGTACGGGTATGAACGCCACGCCGCTGCCGTGCAGGCGCACGCTGTCGATACACGCGTGTACCAGCGCGGGGCGCGCGAGGCAGCGCGCCGCGTCGTGTATGACGGCGATGCCCGGCTTGCAACATAGAAGCCCGTTGTAGACGGATTCCTGCCGCGTTTCGCCGCCCTCGCACACCGTTACCGGCACGCCCGCGCGGGAGATAAGGCTCTGTGCATGCGCGCGCGTCGCGTCGTTCACCACGATGACAAGACGGTTGACGCCGCCCTTGACCAGCGATTCCAGGCTCATATCCATCGGCGTTTTGCCGTTGGGCAGACGGTAGAGCAGCTTGTGAAAGCCCATGCGGCGCGAATCGCCCGCGCACAGCAGTATGCCCGTTATGCTGCTCATTCGCCGCCCTCCAGCACCGTATACAGATCCGATGCGTCCGCCTTCGCGGCGTGCTCCTGTATGGAGTTCACGCGCACGGTCAGCGTCTTTCCGCCCAGGCGCAGGGAAAGCACGTCGCCAACCTTCACTTCGGCGGAGGGCTTCGCTTCCCGTCCGTTCAGCGTTACGCGGCCCAGGGAGGCCGCTTCGTTCGCTATCGTCCGGCGCTTGATCAGCCGGGACACCTTCAGATATTTATCCAGTCGCATGGGGTTGTGTCGTGTCCTTTCGTGCAAGTTGAGGGGATACGATGGGATGGGGGACGCTGTCCCTCAATCCCCCTGCCAGGGGCCGTAACGGTCCCTGGACCCCGATGTCGCACGCACAGGTGCGTGCGGGGAAGGGGCGGATGGCCGGGAGTGATACTCCCGGGAAATTTCAGCTTGTTTAGGATCATGGATTTCATTACTTTCCCCTCGCACGCACTTGTGTGTGCGAGAGAGGGTTCCAAGGGCCGTTACGGCCCTTGGTGGGAGTTCGAGGGCAAAGCCCTCGAACGTATCCCCTACGCCGTACCGGCGAGCTTGACGTCGAACCAGTCCGTGAGGTCGCGGCCGCAGGCCTTATTGAAGGCGGCAATCAGATCCGCCTTGGTGGCGACGCGGTAGGCGTTATCCTGCACGTACGTCCTGAGCGCGTTGAAGAAGGCGTCGTCGCCGATTTCCTCCCGCAGCGCGTGGTACATGGCCGCGCCGCGCCAGTAGACGGAGTTGATGTACGCGTCCTCGGAGGCATAGTCACTGAGCTTGCCGTCCACGCGTCCGCCCAGCGGGGCGCGCTCGCCAATATAGCGGGTGAGCAGCGTGTCGTAGGCGGTCTCGTTGCCGGCCTGCTGGAAATATGCGAGGCTCAGATAGCTGGTGACCGCTTCGTCCAGCCACGGAGCGTTGATTTCATCGTTGCCCACCACGCCGTAAAACCATTGGTGGATGAGCTCGTGCGCAATTGTCAGCTCCAGCTCGGTTTCGCGCCCGGGCAGGTACAGCTCGCGCTGCACCATGAGCAGGTTGGGGTATTCCATACCCGCGTAATACATATCCACCTGCGCTACAGTGAGAGTCTCGTAGGGATAACTGCCGATGAGCGGCGTCATGGTCGCGAGCGCCTTCCTGGCGAGCGCCGCGCCGCGGTCCGCGCTGCCCTGGCTGAGCGCGTAGGAGGTGATGCGCACGCCCTCGTACGTATCCTCGGCCTTCTGCATGCCGGTGGAGAGCATGCAGGCGAAATCGCGCACCTTGCCCGCAGCGGCATAGCTGGTGGTAATGCCGTTGCCCGTTTCGGATTTTACGATGCTGCCCGTACAGGCAAGCGTATATTCGGATGGGTATGTCAGCGCGACTGCGTAATCCGCGGTCTCGCTGTAGTACGGGTCGCCCAGGGAAGCGTAGGAATCCGCCACCCAATCGCCGTCCTGGTGTACGGCAAGTATGGGCAGGAAATTGCCCAACTGATACCCGAGCTCCGTCTTGCCCAGGCGCGCGTCGCGCTCGGGTACGTCCACGGCGAATTCTACAAATGCTTCCGCGCTTTCGCCGGGCAAAAGTTCCTTTACAAGCGGTACATGCAGCAGCATGCCGTCTTCAGAGACGGTGAAGTACGCGATCTCGCCGTTGAGGCTGACCGCGGATACGATCACCCTGCCCGCATCGAAATTGCGCTTGCCCCCCGCTTCCTGCGCGCCGGGGCCGTCCGCGCTCGCGTAAGCGTTGGGGTACAGGTGAAATACCAGCTCATAGAGCGTATCCGGCGTGGTGTTCTCATAGAGTACGCGCAGTTTGGCGTACAGCCTGTCGTAACTCGGGTGCAGTTCCGCTGCCAGCTCATAGCGCGTGTTGGGCGCGCTGAGCGGCTTGCCCGGCGGCACATTCGGGTCCGGCAAGGCCGTGGGCGAGATTTCGGGGGCGGGCGACGCGGCGGGGGAGGCGGAGTGAACTGGCG
>JAEWWD010000028.1 GCA_023396535.1 Bacillota bacterium | reverse complement strand
CGGCTCCGCCGCCCGCCGGTCAGCGAAAGGGAGCGGGAGATATCTGAAATGGGCGCATTGACCAAGTATTCGAATACGGAATTGCTGCTGCTGCCCGATTGCGACGGGCTGCAGGAAAACGGAAAGTGCCGTTGGACGCACGCGCCCTGCGCGGGCGAGGAGTGCAAGTGGCGCTCGCAGTCCGGCAGCCTGCAAAAGGCGTACGCACGGCTGCGGACGCTGGACGAGGCGCAGCAGGAACGCATTTCGCTCAAATACTATTTCGGTGTGCGCCCATGGCTGGAACCTGCTCGGAGGCGGAGGTAGTTTATGTTCCATGTGGGAGACATTATTCAATATGGCATCGTGGGCGCGTGCCGCGTGGCGGATATCGTCGCGGGGATTCCCTGCTGCGGAGGGCGGCGCATGTACGTCATCAAGCCGTTGTACTGCGAGGGCACTATATACGCGCCCGTCGATTCCAACAAGGTGTTCATGCGCCCCATCGTCAGCCGTCAGGAAGCGGAGCGGATTATCGGCGAAATATCGGCCATGGAACCGCGGCCACATCACGAGGCGCAAACGGTATCGCAGCTTGTGGAATATTACGAGGGCTGCATACGTACGCACGAATGCACGGATCTTGTGGCGCTGACCATGTTCATATACGCCAAAAAGAAGGCGGCGGAGCAGGCCAAGCGCAAATTCGGCTCGGTGGATGAAAAATATATGCGCCGCGCGGAGGATCTGCTTTACGGGGAACTGGCGGCGGCGCTGGGCATCGCGCGAAACGAAGTGCCGCATTATATTGAGCGCAAGGTGGGCGCATTGCCCGTCACCATCGCGTGATACTCTTTCACAGTTCTCAAAAATCTGAATACCTGCTTTTTGTATATGCCGGAGAACAAATCCGGCGTATACTTTTTTATAGGAAACTGGGAGGTTTAACTATGAGACGAATGCTCCCCATCTGGCCCGCCCTGCTCGTCGTTGCGGTGCTGGCTGCCGCAGCCGTGCGGCTATTGCCGCGCGAAACGGCAATAGCGCCGCCGGAGGATTTTCGCACGCGCCTTTCCTCAACGGGCAGCATGGTGATCGGCAGGGAAAACAAGCAGATCACGATCGACGGGGAAGATAAGCGAGCGCTGGTTACACTGCTCAACGGGCTCACGATAGAGCCCACACCAGACGGACCGGAGCCTACGCATGCGCCTGGGTATTTGTTTTGGATAGAGAGCAAGTCAGAAACCGGCACGAAGGAAGCCAGCATCTCTATTCAGGGAATGCAGCGGATCCGCGAATACATCGGGGACAAACTCATCGATTATATACTGCCGGAACAAGATTATGAAACGCTGTGCGGCACGCTGGAGGGACTGTTCCAATCCAGCCTGACGATAAGTAACAAAAAGCCGTTCCGGCAGCAACCGGAACGGCTTTTTTACTTACCCGAAATGTTGGCGCTTACTCATCCTTCAGCTTGCCGAGGTACCGGTATATGCTGGCTTTGGAGCAGGATAGTTTTTCCGCCGCGATATTGACGGCGCCCTTGAGCATAAATACGCCTTTCTCATCAAGCATGCCTATGATCTTCAGCTTTTCCTCCTGTGTGAGCCGCTCCACCTGCGTGCCGAGCTCCGTCAATACGTCGTTGATGACGTCGTCCGTCAGGGCGCTCATGGAATTGGGGAAATTCTCCTCAGCATCCCGGGTAAGGGCGGCCTCCGCCGCCTGCCCGCGCTCCACATAGCTGTCCGGATGGCAGAGCTGCAACACCAGCTTGGAAAGCTCGCGGTAGCGCTGATCATCGAAATTGATGCACAGCAAGCCCACCAGCTCGCCTTCCTCGTCCTTGATGAACATGGTGCAGCTTCTCAGCTTCTTATTGCCTTTGGAGAGCCCGCTGTAGTTGATTTTATAATCCGCATTTTTATAACTCTTTTCGGCTATGATCTTCAGCGCGACGTTGGTCAGCGGCCCGCCTACGCTCCTGCCGCTGATATGCCCGTTCTCAATCGCCACGATGGAATTGTTTTTATCGCTCAGATCGTGCAGGGCGATTTCATAATCGGGGCCCAGCGTATTGCTTAAAAATTCCACCAGCACTTTATATTGTTTGATTTGTTCCTGCGTCATCCCGGTCACCTTTTCTGATTTTGATTATTTTATCATAGCGATGAATAATTATCAACGAATCGACCGCCGCCAGGCATGACTTTTTTTGTTTAGGGAAAAACTAGTTTTGGCTTATGATATTTCAGGCAAAATTCCTGCCCGAAATGATATATAATATTCACTGTTGACATTTTTTATAACGATAATAAAATATTCTTAGAAGGAGAGGATGTTATGCACATCAGCACCGAGAAAGCGCCCGCCGCCATAGGCCCCTATTCCCAGGCGGTCACGGCGGGAACCTTGATTTTCGTATCCGGCCAGCTTCCCATCGATCCCGCGACGGGTGCATTTGCCGGGGAGGACGCCGCTTCCCAGGCAAAGCAGTCCCTTACCAACATCAAGCACATACTGGAAGCCGCGGGAACAGGTATGGACCGCGTGGTAAAAACGACGGTATTCCTCAAGGATCTGAACGATTTTGCAGCCATGAACGAGGTATACGCAACCTTCTTTGCACAAGGGCAGTATCCGGGCCGCAGCGCCGTGGAGGTCGCCCGCCTGCCCAAAGACGCGCTCGTGGAAATAGAAGCCATAGCACTTTTATAGTTTAAACCTGCCCGCGTGACGGGCCGTCCCGCGAACCCTCTCGCAGAACGGCCCGTCCGCGGCGACGTACGCCAGGCGCCGCGACGCCTACGGCCGCAGGCTATCCCGCGACAGGCCGGAACGCACAAATAAGACGATCCGGCGCATAACGGCCGGTTCCCCGCTTGAACATTTCAAAATACGGCAGCGCGGGCGCTTTTCTGCCCGCACTCCGCATGATATTTCGTTTTACCGGCCCGTTCGACAGAAGATATTTGTATCACGTTTTCCATTTCAACAAAACCTATATTTAGCAAGCAGAGCACCAGATTATTTTTCAGGAGGCGTGTGTTATGTCTAAGTACATTGCGGAACCCTTTCGGATCAAGATGGTGGAACCCATTAAAGTATTGACCCGTGAGGAGAGGGAACAAAAGATCGCGGAAGCGAAATACAACGTATTCGGCCTGAAGGGGGAGGATTGCTATATCGATCTTCTCACCGACTCCGGCACCAACGCCATGAGTATGGATCAATGGGCCGGCATCATGCGCGGCGACGAGGCCTATGCCGGCGCGTCGAGCTATTTCAGGCTCATCGACGCCGGAACGGATATATTCAACTATGGATACATACAGCCCGTCCATCAGGGACGCGCCGCGGAGAAAGTACTGTTCCCCACGTTTTTGACCAAGGGCAAATACGCCATCTCCAACATGTTCTTCGATACGACCCGGGCGCATGTCGAACTCGCGGGCGCGAGGGCGGTGGACTGCGTGGTGGAAATCGCGAAAGACCCGAAGAAGCGCGCCCCCTTTAAGGGAAATATGGACGTCGCAAAGCTGGAGGAACTGATCAAGGAGCTCAAGCCCGAGAACGTCGGCCTCGTCGTGATGACCATCACCAACAACTCGGCCGGCGGCCAGCCCGTATCCATGAAGAACATGCGCGAAACGGCGGCGGTTTGCAAAAAATACGGCATTCCCCTCGATATCGACGCCGCGCGTTACGCCGAAAACGCCTACTTTATTAAAAGGGACGAGCCGGAATACAAGGACGTGTCCATCAAGGATATCATCCGCGAGATGTTCGGCTATGCGGATATGTTCACCATGTCCGCCAAGAAGGACACCATCGTCAACATGGGTGGCATGATCGGCGTAAAGGACGCAAACTCCCCGCTGATACTCAAGATCAAAGCCAACTGCATCAGCTACGAGGGCTTCTACACCTACGGCGGCCTTTCCGGGCGCGATCTTGAGGCGCTGGCCATCGGCCTGTACGAGGGCATCGACGAAAATTACCTGCGTTACCGCATCGGGCAGATGGAATACCTGGCCTCAAGGCTCGACGAAGCGGGCATCGTTTACCAGACCCCAGTCGGCGGGCATGGCGTGTTCCTGGATGCAAAGGCCATGTACCCGCAGCTTCCTTATTATGAATTCCCGGGGCAGACGCTGGCCCTCGAGCTGTATAAAGAAGCCGGCATCCGCGCGTGCGACATAGGCTCCTACATGCTGGGCAACGACCCGGATACCGGCGAACAGCTCCACGCCGAATTCGAATTTACGCGGCTGGCCATCCCGAGGCGGGTATATACGCAGGCGCATCTCGACGTGGTGGCCGAGGCGCTTATCGCCATCAAGGCCCGCGCGCACGAGATCAAGCACGGCTACCGGATTACCTGGGAACCCCCGATACTCCGCCATTTCCAAGCGCATCTTGAGCCCATTACCGACTAAAAATAAAGATTTCAATGTTCCGCGCGCCGGAATGGGGATGGGCGCGCGGACGTAAGC
>JAEWWD010000290.1 GCA_023396535.1 Bacillota bacterium | reverse complement strand
GGTTAGTTTTGCGATACAGAACAATTCCAACGTTGAGATGACAAACGCCGTAATAGCGGAGGATGAGCTGGGCACTCTGGAAACCATCGACGTGCTGCAGCTTGGTGAAACGGCCGTGGAAAAGGAGCTTTTGGTAGGCGAGCCCCGTGAGCTGCATTTTACGCTGACTGCATCCGATCCCTCCGGTGCGCAGCATGCGTATCAGGCGACGCTGACGGCGGCGTACGAAGCGGCGGCCACGCCTACCCCTGTCGTGGAGGAAGAGCCGGAGCCGGAGCAGAGTAAGGGTATGAGCGGCACGCTCATCACCGTGCTCATCGTGCTCGCCGCGCTGATGGCGGTCGCGGGTATCGCGCTACTTGCGCTGTCCATATATGAGCGCAGGCGCAACGCCGCTATGGATACGCTGGAGGAGCCGGAGATACCGCATTCCCGCGCAGGTGCGCAAACACGTGCGAGCGTAATTGGGAGGCATACGTCCGAGAGGTTCGCTAACCGCGCTGGAACAACGGCGGAGGATGATGAGCCCGATGTGCGGACTTATATCCCGAACAAGGCAAACAGTCAAGGCTATGCGCCTGAACAGGAGATTATTCGCCCGGCAACCGCGCCGCAGGAGCGGATAACGCCGGTTCCGCAGGCCCGGGCAATGTCGACGCCGCAGGAAAGGCCGGTACCGCCCGCTCAGCAGGCAGCGCCCGTGGAGCCGCCGCACGTACCGCAGGCGTCCCCCGAGATTAGAAACCGCGTGCGCCGTGTGCGTCCTGTGGACGAGGATAAATCATAGCCGCTCTCAGACCGTACTGCATGGCTTCCCGATAGATCTCATAGCTTGAAATGCGCTTATGGCGGTATTTCAGCGTATCGACAAACCCTCCCTGGGGGTGTGGGGGATTCACAAATCCCCACATTTAATCCGATTTGACGACATGTGCGTCAAATTGGCGGAAAAAATGTCGCTATGAGCGACATTTTAACCCACAGAAGACCCGTCGGCAAAGTCCACAGGACTTTGCCGATGGCCCTGAAATGCCGCTCATGGCGGCATTTTTCTCTGGATACCAAAGACACAAAACACAGAAAGGATAGTCCCATGCAAGCGTTTACCGGGCTGACGGAGGATGCATACCGGTTTTTCTGGGAACTGGCGTTCCAGAATACCCATGCGTTTTATGAGGAAAATCGCGGCCGATATGAAAAGGTTGTGAAAAAGCCCCTGTTGCTGCTGGCGGAAGCATTGGCCGACACGGCGAAGCAGGTGGACCCTTCCTTTAACGTACGCCCGTCCTCGGTGTTATCCCGTATTCGGAGGGATACGCGGTATTCCAAGGATAAATCCCCCTTTCGGGACCATGCCTGGCTGGCGTACAAATATCAGGGCATGCCGACAGGGGAAAGCTTTGTGCTCTATGCGGAGTTCGAGCGTACATCCTATGGATACGGCATGGGCATGTACTGCCCGCAGCCGCAGTACATGGCGGAAATCCGCAAACGTATCCTGACGCGGCCGGGTAAGTTTCTTGAACTGGTGAACGACCCGGCGCTTACGGGTAAATTCGAGCTGAGCGGCGAGGAATACCGCCGTCTCAAATTTCCGGATGCGGCCAAAGAACTTCAGCCGTGGCTGAATAAACGCAGAATATCCTATTGCTTCTCAAGTCCCGTGCTTAGCAATACCATGCGGCCGGAGCTGGTGGACGAAATCAGGAAGGGATTTCTGATATTGCGGCCGCTGTACCGCTTCATACAGGGGCTGGACTGATCGGTTATACTATAAAAACGGGCGCCGCCTTCAAAGAAAGCGGCGCCCCAGCGTATCGATAAACCCCTATCAGCAGAGATCGAGTTGAAAGTTGTGCAGTAAGAAGTTTTCAATCCGTCATTTTACGGGCGATTGGTTGTGCGCTTGCCGCACATCATTCCTTATGAAATACCCGAATGTACCATTCGGGTGCATGTGAGGTGGAAAATGGCCTGGGGCGCTGCCTTCCGTTTCGAGAAGGCGGCGCCTGTTTTTATCGGCTACTGCCGTACGTCGTAGATTTGCACGGAATCGTTCTCGTATACGAGGGGGAATTGCGCGTAGAACGAGTAATCGATATCGTAGGAATACCGCTCGTAATTGCCGATCCATACATAATCGACGCCATACTGCTCCCGGAGAGCTTCAAAGCAATCGGACGGCTGCTCAAACAGAAGGCGAACCTGCTGCTCGCGTGCTTCGTAATCGACGCCATGGAAGAAAAGGTAGGAGCCTGTCCCGCAATAGATGTTGCGGCCGGTCAGGGAGGAAACCGTGTTGTTATGGTTGGTTGAAGTCAGGAAGAGTGAATTCGCCTTCGTGTTTTGCTGCACAAAGTACGCGGCCTGCACCTCGTCCGCGCTGAACTGCTCGAAATCGCTGACGCATTCCCGGCCAAGCGTGAGAACGCCGGACAGGAACAACGCGATAACGGTGAGCGCGGCAATATATCGCCTGCCGGGGAATTCCTTCAGCGCCTGATACAGCTCGCCGAGCAGACGCGCGACGATTCCGCACGTAAACAGGTACCATATGAACAGCAGCTTGTTGTTATCGTACGGGTTAGGCTGGAATTGTATGAACTCCGCAAGCAGCCATATCAGCATCGCGCCCAGATAGAATATACGCTCCTTTTTGGGCAGCCGGAAATACGCGACGGGTAGCAGCAGGAACAGCAGGCCGAGATTCTTGATGTAGAACCACAGGAAGGAATCCGTCTCGTTGCCCCAGTTGAAGTGCGGCTGGAGGAAGCCTCCGGATTGCCGGAAGGTGAATAGCAGCAATTGCGGCGCCGCCAGCGCCGCCGTGATGAGCCCGTACTTGAGCCAGCCCAGCAGCATGGCGCGCGGCTGTCCGGAGCGCAGGGCATACAGCAGATATACGACGCTTACCATACCCAGCGCGAGGAAGGAATGTGTATGTACCAGGGGTAAGCAGCCGGCGCAGATGCCGAGATAAGCGAACAGACGCGGCTCGTCTTCAAACGCAGCGCGTCGCAGCAGATAAAGGGAGGGGAACAGCAGCGCCCAGCCGAACAGCGTCGCGCGCTGCGGAATGAGCATATCCGCAATAGGGTTCACCCATCTGAGCCCGCCGTAAGTGTAGTTTGTCGGCGTATTGTAAAATGCCGTGAATATACGGGAGAACGCGTCGGGATTTTCCCGAATCAAATCAAAAAAGTACCAGAATCCGAACCCGCCGCCAACAAAGAACAGCAGTGTTGCGAATAACGCCGTGTTCTGTGCCTTCAGCCATTGTGAGAAGAAGCAGTATGCGCCAAGCAAAACCAGCGCGAACGCAAGCAGGGAAGGCAGCAGCATGGCAAAGCGCAGCGATGCGCCCAGCGTCAGGAAAGTCGCGCTGATGCTGTCGCACAGGAATGGGTAGCCAACCGCCACGCCGGGCAGTATGGAATACTGCGGCGGGAACATACCCTGCGCCGCGATGCTGGTGGCGAGGCCGAGATGCAACGGCAGGTCGCCGAACGTGGACTGCCCGGAATGCAGTGCGCCCCCTTCGGGCTGGAGCACATGCGTCAGGAACAAATACGTTCCCAGTGCGAACAGGGGCAGCAGTACGAGAAGCGCGCCGCGTTCTTCCTTTAAGCCGGTTCGCAGTAAGGCTTTCCCACGCGAATACACGAACGCGGCGACGCTGATACCGGCGCACAACACCAGCGCTACGCATTGCGATAGCAGCTTAAACCCGAGTAGGAAACTAACGAGCGCCGGAAGCCACAGTAGCAGTAGCAGCGCAAAAACGCCGCCCATCATCAGGCGGATCAGCGATTTTTCCTGCGCGAAGCAGGCGCGCGATACGGCCTGACCGGCGGCAATGAATACGCCAAAATAAAGAAGCGATACGACAGAAGATAAAAACATAGGTTAATCCGGAATCCCGTCTCCATCCACGTCGGCGAATACATGGCCGGCATCGGCGCCGGTATCATGCATCAATCCGGCGGCGCCGTAGATTTCACGGCCCGTGAGTCCCTTTTCGCCGCGTTCGCGCTCTACGACGCGGCTGATGAATTTTCGTACCGCATCCGGCTTTTTGATGTTCTTGATTTCGAACGTACTGTTCGATTGATCCGCGGAATACAGCGTGACGGTACCTACGCCGCAGAGTTTTTGGCCGAACGTGCGCACCAGACGGATATCCAGAATACGATACAGCAGAATCTCGTTTGTCTCGGTACGAAAAAAGCCTTTTCGGGTGGTAAAACGCTCGTTATCTACCTCGTAGACGGTGAAGCTCAGCGGCATGCCCAGTATGCGTTTACGGTCCCGCCAAAGCGGTTGTTCCTCCGCGATATTTTCCATAATAGGCTTTTTGGCCACAGTAGTGCCCTCCGATCACGCTTTAATATGGCTATTATACCCCAATTGGGTATCAAGTGGAAAGGGGTTGGGCATACATAAAAGGGACCAGCATGCTCTGTAGGAGGTGAAGCATCATGCTTTGGTTGAAACAGAATGTCAGAGTGCTGCTGTACATGGTACTGGTGCTGGCGCTTGGGGCATGGGGAGGCTATACGCTGCGCGGCGCTGTTACGCCGGCGGTGCAGACGCCGCCAGCGCCGACAGCATCGCTTGCAGCGGAGCCTGTCGGTAACATCGGAGAGCAGAGCATTTTACCAACGACCGATGTTACGATACGGTACACGTTTCTGTTATGCGGGCACACGCGGGAAAAGCACGAGACAGGTGGAGAACTGACCGGCTATACGCTGGAGGATATCACAAAGAAATATCCGGACGCTCGCGTAATTGAGCTGAGCGGCGAGCGTGCGGTCATTGAGCGGGAGCTTGAACGGTATTGCCCGGATCATGTCGCGCTGTTTGTGGATGGCGCCGGGAATCTCTGTATTTCACAGACGGACGAAACGGATTTTGAGGCGGAAAAAGTGACCACGCTCAACTACGATATCTCCGATCTGCCCGAGGACGTGATCTCCCAGTTGGAAGAAGGAATCGTGTTCGACAGCCTTGAGCAGGTCAACGCTTATCTGGAGGATGCCGAAAGCTGATACCGAAGAGGAAGTAATTCCGAAACAGGCTTAATTGCCGCGTAAACAACGCGGCTTTTTTTCTATCGCAAAAAGCAACAGGCGCAGAAAATCTTGCGTATACCGACTTGCCGCCTTGCGCGAATATCTGCCAGGTTGTATACTATCTTCCATAGGTAAACGCTGATAGATTGAATTTATTTCCGGGCAATCGGCGGTTACACAAGAAGGGAGGACGAGGAACATGACCATACAGGAACAGGCAAGCGCAGCCAAAGCATCGTCTTATGCGATGATGACGCTGCCGTCCCCCGTCCGGGATGAGGCGCTTCGCGCTATGGCGGAAGCCCTTGAGCAAAATGCGCCCTGCATACTTGAGCAAAACGAAAAGGATATCGTTGCTGCCGCCAAGGCAGGCCGGCCTGACGCCATGTTGGATCGCCTTCGCCTGACTCTCCCGCGCATTACGGGCATGGCCAACGGCCTCAGGAAGGTTGCCGCGCTGTCCGATCCCATTGGCGGAGAGGATTTTGTAGCCAAACGCCCCAACGGGCTTTCCATAGGCAAACGGCGCGTGCCGCTCGGCGTGGTAGGCATCATATATGAAGCGCGGCCTAACGTGACATCAGACGCGATAGGCCTGTGCATCAAATCCGCAAACGCGGTGGTATTACGCGGCGGGTCCGAAGCCATCCATTCCAACTCCGCCGTGGTGGATATTATGTCGCGTGCAGGGTATGGGGCGGGCCTGCCGGAGGGCAGCATACAGCTCGTGCGGGATACTTCGCACGAGGGCGCCACACAGATGATGCGCCTGAACGGTTATATCGACGTGCTGATCCCGCGCGGCGGCGCAAAGCTGATACAATCCGTCGTACAGAACGCTACGGTACCCGTCATCGAAACGGGCGTGGGCAATTGCCATACCTATGTCGACCACTCTGCGGACGTGAAAATGGCGGCTGAAATCGCTTATAACGCAAAGGTTTCCCGTCCTTCGGTATGCAACGCCATGGAAACGCTGCTGGTGCAGCAGGATATCGCCGAGGCCCATTTAAAAGAAATTGTTGCGCCGCTACTGGAGTACGGGGTTGAACTGCGCGGCTGCGCACGTGCTGTGGAGTTGCTGCCCGGCATTAAGGCGGCGTCGGAAGAGGATTGGTCGACGGAATATCTGGACTACATTCTGGCCCTTCGCATCGTGAAGGATGTGAACGAAGCCATCGCCCACATCAACCGGTATGGCACGCGTCATAGCGAATGCATCGTCACGAGCGATTATTTGTCGGCTGAACGCTTTTTGAACGAAGTGGACGCGGCCGCCGTTTATGTCAACGCTTCCACTCGTTTTACGGATGGTGAGGAGTTCGGCTTTGGCGCGGAGATAGGCATCAGCACGCAGAAGCTGCATGCACGCGGGCCTATGGGCTTGTTTGAACTGACTACCGTAAAGTATGTTGTGCGAGGGAACGGGCAAATTCGCTGACGGCCGGGTTTTTATGAAAGATGCGGTTAAGAGCACTGTTATACGAGGCGGCGTTCGCCGCCTCTTTATCATCATATTAGCGTGTGCGCTGATTCTGAGTGGCTGCGCGGTGCAAACAGCGCCGGCATCGGAGGTAACGTCTACGCCCGCAACGCCAACGCCCGAAGCGACGCCTGCGGTGCAAACACCCGCGCTGATTCTGAAAAACCCCGTGGAGGAATTCTGGGACAGGTTCGAGCAGGCGGGCGATCCGATATTCCTGCGGATGAATTTAGAGTCGGATGAAGGCTTGAATTTGGAATCCCTCGATAAAACGCTTGCCGTCGTGCAGCATATGCAGCGTTTGCAGCAGCTCTTTATCGGGCTGACAGAGCTTGGGCA
>JAEWWD010000240.1 GCA_023396535.1 Bacillota bacterium | reverse complement strand
CGCCCCGCCTGCCGCATCTTCTCGATTTCGGCGGGGGTTTTAATCGTCATATCCATTTTAGCGGAGCAGCGCGGTAATCACCGCGTCCACTTCCTCAGGCGTACCGCTCGCGTCCACCGTGCGCAACAACCCCTTTTTCTCGTAGTACTCGATGAGAGGGGCAGTCTGCTTCTGGTAGACCCGGAGACGGTTTTCCACGGTTTCCGCCTTATCGTCGTCGCGCTGGTACAGCTCGCTGTTGCATTTGCAGCAGTTCGCGTCATGGTACCGCGAGATGTGATAGGCCGTACCGCAGCCCGGGCACATGCGCCGGCCGCTGATACGCTTCACCAAGCACTCTTCCGAAACCGAAAGGTTGACCACCGCGTCCACCTGCGCAAATTCATGCAGTGCGTCCGCCTGGGCGATCGTGCGCGGGAAGCCGTCCAGCAGATAACCGTCGGCGCAGTCCGGCTGAGCAAGACGTGCCCGGACCATATCGATGATAACGGAATCAGGCACCAATTCGCCCTTATCGATATAGCTCTTGGCAGCAAGCCCGAGCGAAGAATTCGCCCGGATCTCACTGCGGAGCATATCGCCCGTGGAAATATGCGCGATGCCGTACCGCTCGCACAGACGTTCCGCCTGCGTACCCTTGCCGGCGCCCGGCGGGCCAAGAAGTATCAGCTTCATGCTCGTTTCCCCGCTTTAGTTCAGGAAACCCTTGTAGTGGCGCAGCAGCATCTGATTCTGCAGCGACTCTATGGTTTCCAATGCAACGCTGACCATAATGAGCACGCTTGTGGGGCCAAACGGCGATTGCATGCCCATCACACCCAGGAATAGGTTCGGCACGATGGCGATAATCGCCAGGAACAGCGCGCCGAAAAGCGTCAACCGGCTGCTGATGCGGCCGAGATAATCGCTCGTGGGCTTGCCGGGGCGAATGCCCGGTATAAAGCCGCCGTTCTGCTGCAGGTTCTTGCTCATCTCGATCGGGTTGAACGTGATGGTGGTGTAGAAATACGCAAACGCCACGATCAACAGCGCGTAGATGAGGGTATAGGTCAGCGTACCCTGCCGCAGATACTGGATATAGAACTTGGTGAAACCCGTGTATTGACCCGTCTGGTAGCTCTTGTCGACGATCTGGATGATCATCATCGGGAACTGCATGATGGTCAGGGCGAATATCAAAGGCATAACGCCGTTTGCGTTGGGCTTCATGGGGATATGCGTACTCTGGCCGCCGTACAGCTTGCGGCCAACCACGCGCTTGGCGTACTGCACGGGCACGCGGCGCACGCCTTCGTTGACGAATGTGACCAGCATGACGATCCCGACGACCAGCACCAGTATGAGCGGTATCTCCCAAAGCGCCATCGCGCCGTTCTGCAGATTGTTGTAGAACGTGATAATGGTGGTCGGGATGCGCGAAACGATGGAGGCGAATATCAGCATCGAAATACCGTTGCCTATGCCGTTCTCCGAAATCCTCTCGCCCAGCCACATCAGGAAACAGGTACCCGCCGTGGCCACGATGCCTATGGTGGCGTAGGTGAAAAAGTTCGCTTCGTACACCGCGTTGGGGCCCAAGCTCAGTATGATGCCTACAGACTGAACCAGCGCGAGGCCGACGCCGGTGTAGCGGGTTGCCTGCTGCAGTTTCTTGCGGCCGTCCTCTTCCTTGGACATACGTTCAAGGGATGGGATGGCGATCTGCAGCAGCTGAATGATAATGGAACCGGTGATGTACGGCGAAATACCCATCGCGAATATGGTGAAATTCGCGAAGCTGCCGCCCGAAAGCAGGTTCAAAAAGCTCAATGCGTCGTAGTTGTTCACCTGCGTGGCGATAAAGCTCGCATTCACGCCCGGGATGGGAATAAAGCAGCCCAGCCGGTAGATGAGTATCAACAACAGCGTCATGAGGAGCTTCTTGCGAATCTCCTCAATCTTAAACGCGTTGACCAGAGTCTTGAACATTAGTCAATCACCTCAACACTTCCGCCCTTGGCCTCGATGGCCTCCTTGGCCGTTTCGGAGAATTTCGCCGCCTTGACTGTAAGCTTCTTGTTAAGCTCGCCGCGCCCGAGAACCTTCAGGCCGTCCTTTTCGATCTTGCTGATCATGCCCAGTTCCTTGAGCATGGCAGCCGTGACCACGGTGTCATTCTCCAACCTGTCCAGGTCGGATATGTTGATAATTGTATATTCCTTCGCGTAAATGTTGGTGAAGCCGCGCTTGGGCAAACGGCGGGTCAGAGGCATCTGGCCGCCTTCAAAGCCGTTCTTCTTGCTGCCGCTGCGAGCTTTCTGGCCCTTGTGGCCTTTTGCGGAGGTCTTGCCCATGCCGGAACCGGTGCCGCGACCTACGCGCTTTTTCGCCTTCGTAGAGCCGGCGACGGGCTGTAGCTCATGCAGTTTCATGGTTTTCTCTCCTTACACTTCTTCCACTTTGACCAGGTGCTTGATTTTGAACACCTTGCCCCTTGTGCAGGCGTTATCCGGCTGCACAGTGGAGCTGTTGATCTTGCGCAACCCCAGGGATTCCACGGTAGCCTTCTGATCCTTGAGGGCGCCTATGGTGCTCTTGACGAGCGTAATTTTTAACTGTGCCATATGTAGGGCTCCTTTCTGTGGATCAGTCGAGTATCTCGGACACCGTCTTGCCGCGGAGTCTTGCGACCTGTTCGACCGTACGCAGCTGCCTGAGGCCGTCGATGGTGGCCTTCACGCAGTTCGCGGGGTTGTTGGACCCGTAGCTCTTGGTACGGATGTCCTTTACGCCGGCCATCTCCAGCACCGCGCGCGCGGGGCCGCCCGCGATAACGCCGGTACCTTCTTCAGCGGGGAGCATGCGCACATGGCCCTTGCTGAAACGGCCTTCCACCTGATGCGGAATGGTGGTGCCCACCAGGGGCACGTCGATCATATGCCGCTTGGCGTCTTCAATGCCCTTGCGCACAGCCTCCGGAATTTCGGCGGCCTTGCCCATGCCGATACCCACGCGGCCGTTTTCATTACCGACCACCATGAGGGCGGAGAAGCGGAAGTTACGGCCGCCCTTGACGACCTTGGCCACGCGGTTGATGGAAACCAGGCGCTCCTTGAACTCCGGCGCTTCCTGCTCGAAACGTTTATTCTGCATCGTTCATTTCCTCCTTAGAAGTCCAAACCGGACTTGCGGGCGCCATCGGCTACCGCAGCGATGCGGCCGGTGTACAGGTAACCGCCGCGGTCGAAAACGACCTTCTTGACGCCCTTTTCCAGGGCGCGCTGTCCGATCAGCTCGCCAACGAGCTTTGCGGCCTCGGTTTTGCTTTTTCCCTCGAGCTGCGCCTTGATGGACGCATCCAGCGTGGAAGCGGCGACCAGCGTATTGCCGATTTCATCGTTGATGACCTGCGCATAGATGTGGTTCAGGCTGCGGTATACATTCAGCCTGGGCCGCTCTTGTGTGCCGACGATGTTGCGGCGCATGCGGTTATGGCGTGCCTTGCGCACTGTGTTTTTATCGATTCTTGAAATCATGCCTCGTCACTCCTTCCTGCGCGTTACTTCTTGCCCGTCTTGCCTTCCTTGCGGAGCACGACTTCAGTATCGTACTTGATGCCCTTGCCCTTGTACGGTTCGGGCTCACGCACCGCGCGGATGTTTGCGGCAATCTGGCCGACAAGCTGCTTGTCGATGCCGTTCACCACGATCTTATTGGGCGCGGGGACCTCGAACGTGATGCCGGCAGGCTCGATGAACTCAACAGGATGGGAATAACCGACGTTGAGCACGAGTTTGTTGCCCTGCTTCTGCGCCCTGTAGCCGACGCCTACGATATCCAGATTCTTTGAGAACCCCTTGGTGACGCCGACGACCATATTGTTTATGAGCGTGCGGGAAAGGCCGTGCAGCGACCTGTGTCGCTTGTCGTCGCTGGGACGCTTGACCTGCAGCACGCCGTTCTCCTGCTCAATGAGCATTTCCTTGGAAATATGCTCCGAAAGCTGGCCCTTCGGGCCTTTCACAGTCACGGTGTTATCCTCACCGACCGTGATTGTCACTCCGTTCAGAATAGTGACCGGAAGTTTTCCGATACGCGACATTGTTCACACCTCCTGTGTAAATACTTGCGGTTACCAAACGTAGGCGAGCACTTCGCCGCCGACCGCCTGTTTGCGGGCTTCCTTATCCGTCATCACGCCGCGCGGCGTGGAGACGATGGCGATGCCGAGACCGCCCAGAACCTTGGGCATTTTATCTTTGCGGGCGTATACGCGCAGGCCGGGGCGGCTGATGCGCTTGATGCCCACGATGACGCGCTGCTTGTTGGGGCCGTATTTGAGCTGGATGCGGATGGTCTTCTGCACGCCGCTCTCCAGGAACTCATACCCCTTGATATAGCCTTCGCTGAGCAGTATCTGCGCAATGGCCTTTTTGATGGTGGACGCAGGAACGTCCACGGTCTCGTGCCTGGCAACGAGGGCGTTGCGGATACGGGTGAGCATATCTGCGATGGGATCGGTCATGTGTATTCCCTCCTTCTTACCAGCTCGCCTTGCGTACGCCGGGGATCTCGCCCTTGTACGCCAGGTTGCGGAAGCAAATGCGGCAAATGCCATACTTGCGCAGCACGGAATGCGGGCGGCCGCAGATGCGGCAGCGGGTATACGCACGCGTGCTGAACTTCGGGGCAGCCTGCTGCTTGTTGATCATGCTTTTCTTTGCCACGTCGTTTCCTCCTTCGTTAGCCCTGGATGAAGGGCATGCCCATGAGGTTGAGGAGCTCTTTGGCTTCCTCATCGCTCTTAGCGGTGGTCACAAACACGATGTCCATGCCGCGCACTTTATCCACATCGTCATAGTTGATTTCCGGGAAAATCAACTGTTCCTTAACGCCCATCGCGTAGTTGCCGCGGCCGTCGAAGGCCTTCGGGGAAACGCCGCGGAAGTCGCGCACGCGCGGAAGCACGATGTTCATAAGCTTGTCGGCAAAGTAGTACATGCGGTCGCCGCGGAGCGTGACCTTTGCGCCAATGTTCATGCCTTCGCGGACCTTGAAGTTCGCGACGGATTTCTTCGCCTTGGTGACGATGGCTTTCTGGCCGCTGATGATGGACAGTTCCTCGCAGGCATGCTCGATGCCCTTGGGGTTATCCTTCTCGGAGCCGAGGCCCATGTTGAGGACGATCTTCTCCAGCCTGGGGATCTGCATAACGTTCTCGTAGCTGAATTTTTCCTTCAGAGCGGGCGCTACTTCCGCGTTATACTTCGTCTTGAGACGGGGAGCACCGGAGAAGGATTTCATCTCTTCCTGGGGTGCTTTCTTTTTCTTGGGCGCCTCGTTCTTGGCGGCCTTTGCATCCTGTTTCGCCATGTGAAATTCCTCCTTTCCGGTTAGTCGATGTTCTTGCCGCACTTTTTGCAAACGCGGACTTTCTTGTCGCCATTGTACGCATGGCCGACGCGGGTGGCTTTATTGCACTTGGGGCAGATGACCATTACGTTGGACGCGTGAATGGCGCCTTCCTGCTTGATGCGGCCACCGGGATCGCCCTGCTTGCGGGGCTTCTTATGGCGGGTGACCATGTTCGCGTTCTGCACGATGACGCGCTCCTCCTGCGGGAGGGATACGAGCACCTTGCCCTTAACGCCCTTGTCCTTGCCGGCGATGACGACTACGGTATCGTCTTTTTTGACGTTCAACTTATTCATCGTATCCTCCTTAGAGCACTTCGGGCGCGAGAGACACGATCTTCATATAGTCGCGCTCGCGCAGCTCACGCGCGACCGGCCCGAATATACGCGTGCCGCGGGGCTGCTTCGCGTCGTTGATGATGACGGCGGCGTTGTCGTCAAAGCGGATGTGGCTGCCATCCGGGCGATGCACGCCGGTGACGGAGCGGACGATAACGGCCTTGACTACGTCCTTCTTCTTTACCGCGCCGCCCGGGGAGGCGGATTTGACGGACGCCACGATAACGTCGCCGATGTTTGCGGTTTTACGGAACGAGCCGCCCAGCACGCGGATACACATGATTTCCTTCGCGCCGCTGTTGTCCGCGACCTTTAACCTGGTCTGTGGTTGAATCATGCTCGGTTCCTCCTTACTTGGCCTTCTCGATGATCTCGACCAGACGCCAGCGTTTGTCCTTGGACAGGGGGCGGGTCTCCATGATCCGTACGGTATCGCCGATACCGCAGGAATTTTCCTCATCGTGGGCCTTAAACTTGTGGGTACGGTTGACCATCTTGCCATAGAGGGGGTGGCGCACCTTGGTTTTGATGGCGACCACGATGGTCTTATCCATTTTATCGCTGACCACCACGCCGGTGCGGGTCTTGCGGTAACCTCTCAGGGTTTCTTCCATGGTTTGCTCCTCCTTCCTCATTTGGCGGCCGCCTTGAGTTCACGCTCACGGATGAGCGTTTTCACGCGGGCGATATCCTTTTTGCACTCGCCAATCCGCTGCGGGTTGTTCAATTGCCCGGTGGCGAGCTGGAAGCGGAGATTAAAAAGCTCGGTCTTGAGCTCGCGCTCTTTTTCCGTAAGCTCCTGGGTAGACATATCGCGCATTTTATTCGCTTTCATTGCTCGCACCACCTTCCTCAGCGGTTTCCTTCTTGACGAACTTGCATTTGATCGGCAGCTTGTGCATCGCGAGGCGCAGCGCCTCGCGGGCGATATCTTCCGTAACGCCGTCGATCTCGAACAATATGCGGCCGGGCTTTACAACGGCCACCCAGTATTCCGGCGAGCCCTTGCCGCTGCCCATGCGCGTTTCGGCGGGCTTTTCGGTAACGGGCTTATCGGGGAATATCTTGATCCACACCCTGCCGCCGCGCTTGATGTAACGCGTCATGGCGACACGGGCAGCCTCGATCTGGTTGCTGGTGATCCACGCGGGCTCCAGCGCGACCAGGCCGTATTCACCGTAGGCGATGAAATTGCCGCGCTGAGCGGTACCCTTCATGCGTCCGCGGAAAACTCTCCTTCTTTTGACTCTCTTGGGCATCAACATGGTTATCTGCCTCCTTCTTGACGGCGCGCCCTTCCGAGCACTTCGCCCTTGTAGATCCATACCTTGACGCCTATGCGACCGTAAGTGGTATGCGCTTCGGCAAAGCCGTATTCGATATCCGCGCGCATGGTCTGCAGGGGAATGGAACCGTCGTGGTAGCCTTCGCTGCGGGCGATTTCCGCGCCGCCGAGGCGGCCTGCGCATAAGAGCTTGATGCCCTTGGCGCCTGCCTTCATGGAGCGGCCCATGGACTGCTTCATGGCGCGGCGGAAAGAAATACGCTTTTCAAGCTGCGCGGCAATATTCTCCGCGACGAGCTGCGCATCGGTATCGGCATTGCGCACCTCGATGATGTTTACGTTGACCGGCTTGCTCACAAGCTGCGACACATCGGCCTTTATGAGCTCCACGCCCGCGCCGCCCTTGCCAATGAGCATACCGGGGCGGGATGTGTGGATGTTGACCGTAATTTTGTTCGCGGCCCGCTCGATTTCAATACGGGAAACGCCGGCAGCAAAATACTTTTTCTTCACATAGTCGCGGATCTTGCGGTCTTCGACCAGGAAATCTGCAAAGTCCTTTTTAGATGCATACCAGCGGGTGTTCCAATCCCGGATGACGCCTACGCGGAAGCCGTTCGGATTAACTTTCTGACCCATCGTAACCCTCCTCTTACTTCGCCTGATCCAGAATGATGGTGATGTGGCTGGTGCGCTTCCTGATGCGGGAGGCCCTGCCCTGCGCCCGGGGCCTGAAACGCTTGAGCGTGGGGCCCTGGTTCGCGAACACCTCTGCGACATAGAGGGTATCGCGGCTCAAATCCATATTGTTCTCGGCGTTGGCCACGGCGGAGTTGAGCAGCTTTTCTACTACGGGGGAAGCGGCCTTGGGCGTGTACATCAGGATAGCCTGCGCTTCCTGCACGGATTTGCCGCGGATCAGATCGATCACGACCTTAACCTTGCGCGAGGAGATGCGCACGTAGCGGGCGATGGCCCGGGGGCGCTTATCCCTGTTTTCACGGCGGGCGGCCGCTTTTTCTCTGGACCTAGTTGCCATAGTTTCCCTCCTTACCTTGCGCCCGAGGAGCGCTCGGAACCCTTGTGGCCGCGGAACGTGCGGGTGGGCGCGAACTCGCCAAACTTGTGGCCGACCATTTCCTCGGTGACGTAAACGGGCACATGCTTGCGTCCGTCGTGTACGGCTACGGTGTGGCCGACGAACTCAGGGAATATCGTGGACGCACGCGACCAGGTCTTTACGACGGTCTTCCTGCTGGTCTCGTTCATATCGGCGATGCGCTTATACAGGCGCTCACACACATACGGGCCTTTTTTGATTGACCTAGACATTTAGTACTCCTTCCTCCCTATCACTTGCCGTTGCGGCGGCGGACGATGAACTTGTTGCTGGGGTTCTTCTTGCTGCGGGTCTTATATCCCAAAGCAGGCTTGCCCCACGGGGTGACGGGGCCGGGGCGGCCGATGGGGCTCTTGCCCTCGCCGCCGCCGTGCGGATGGTCGCACGGGTTCATGACGGAACCGCGGACGGTGGGCCTGAAGCCCTTGTGGCGGGTACGGCCGGCTTTACCGAGCTTGATGTTCTCGTGATCCACATTGCCGACCTGGCCAATGGTGGCCTTCGCGTTCATGGGGATGTAGCGGACTTCGCCGGAGGGCAGGCGCACCTGCGCATATTTGCCTTCCTTGGCCATGAGCTGCGCCGCGTTGCCGGCGGAGCGGACAAGCTGCGCGCCTTTGCCGGGTTTGAGCTCGATGCAGTGTATCATGGTGCCGACGGGGATGCTGCGGAGTTCAAGGGTATTGCCGACCTTGATATCCGCGCCTTCGCCCGAAAGCAGCGTATCGCCTACCGAGAGGCCGAGCGGGGCGATGATGTAACGCTTTTCGCCGTCCGCATAGTGCAGAAGCGCGATGTTGGCGGAACGGTTGGGATCGTACTCGATGGTGGCGACCTTGGCGGGTACGCCGTCCTTATTGCGCTTGAAATCGATGATGCGGTATTTGCGCTTCGCACCGCCGCCGCGGTGACGTACCGTGATGCGGCCGTGGTTGTTACGGCCGCCGGAATGACGCAGGTCCGTCAGCAGCGATTTTTCCGGCGTGGTCGTGGTGATCTCTTCATATTCGGAGACCGTCATGAACCGCTGGCCGGGGGTGGTAGGATTGATCTTCCTGATCGCCATAAAGTGCCTCCTTACTGCGCCATGCTGTCGAAGAACTCAATGCCCTTGGAGTCCTTCGTAAGCTTGACGTACGCCTTCTTTGTCGACGGACGGCGGCCCTGAGTCGCGCCCTGACGCTTGATTTTGCCCATCTTGTTGACGGTGTGGACGCTGTCCACCTTTACGCCGAACACAGACTCGACCGCCTGGCGGATTTCCGTCTTGTTGGCGCGTTTATCCACGATAAACGTGTACATCTTGGAGGGCAGATAGTCGTAGCTCTTTTCAGTGAGCACCGGCTTGATGAGAATATCATGCGGGTTCTTCATCAGTTGTACACCTCCTCGACCATCTTCAGCGCATCCTGCGTGAGGATGAGCTTTTCATACTTGAGTATTTCGTACACGTTGAGTGTGGAAACGAGCGTTGTCTTGATGCCCGGAATGTTGTGGGCGGCGCGCTCTACGATTTCATCCTTGCCGGCGAGAACGATGAGCGCCTTATCGACGTCAACAGCCTTCAATACCTTGACCATTTCCTTGGTCTTGGGGGCCGCGATATCCAAAGCGTCGAATACGATCAGCTCGTTCTCGTTGACCTTGGAAGAGAGCGCGGATTTCATGGCCAGGCGCTTCACCTTCTTGTTAACGGCAATGCGATAGTCGCGGGGCTTGGGCGCGAACACCACGCCGCCGTGCCGCCACTGGGGCGAACGCGTGCTGCCCTGACGGGCGCGGCCGGTGCCCTTCTGGCGCCACGGTTTGATGCCGCCGCCGCTCACTTCGGAGCGGGTAAGCGCGCTCTGCGTGCCCTGACGCTGGTTGGCGAGATACGCGCGTACGACCTCGTGCATCACCGCCGTGTTGACGGGCGCGGCGAAAATCTCTTCCGAGAGCTCGACTTCGCCGATCTGCGCGCCCTTTATATCGTACAATGCAACTTTAGGCATGTGTGGCTTCCTCCTCTACTTGCTTACTGCTTGACGGTGCTGCGCACCACGACCATGCCGCCCTTGGCGCCGGGAACCGCGCCCTTTATCATCAGCAGGTTGCGGTCCGTATCCACGCGCACCACCTCGAGGTTCTGCACGGTGACCATCTCCGCGCCCATATGACCGGGCAGTTTCTTGGTCTTGAAAACGCGGGAGGGATCCGAGTTCGCGCTCATGGAGCCCGGTACGCGGTAGGAGTGAGAGCCGTGGGTCTTGCGGCCGCGCGACTGGTTGTGGCGCTTGATAACGCCCGCGAAGCCTTTGCCCTTGGACTTGCCCGCGACATCCACGCGGTCGCCCACTTCAAACATGTCGGCCTTTATGACCGCGCCTACTTCATAAGAAGCGGCGTCGTCGAGCTTAAGCTCTCTGAGATACCTGGTCACTTTGACGCCCGCTTTGCCGAAATGGCCCTTGAGGGGCTTGATGGCGAGGCGCTCGCGCATTTGTGCAAAGCCAACCTGTACGGCGCTGTAACCGTCGTGCTCCACGGTTTTCTTCTGAACCACGGGGCAGGGGCCCGCTTCGACGACAGTTACCGGGATCATGGTACCGTCAGCGAGGAACATCTGCGTCATACCGACCTTTTTGCCTACTATGGCTTTCTTCATCTATTACACACCTCCGATGCTCAAAGCTTGATCTCGATGTCCACGCCGGCGGGGAGATCGAGCTTCATAAGCGCATCCACGGTTTTTGCAGAAGGCTGCAGGATATCGATCAGACGCTTATGGGTGCGCATCTCAAACTGCTCGCGGGAATCCTTATACTTGTGCGGCGCACGGAGTATCGTGACGACTTCCTTCTCCGTGGGCAGGGGGACGGGACCGCTGACGCGAGCGCCCGTTCTCTTGGCCGTCTCAACGATCTTTTCGGCGCTCTGGTCGATCAGATTGTGCTCATAGGCCTTGAGCTTGATGCGGATTTTCTGGTTTGCCATATTATTTGGTTCCTCCTTTTCATATTGGGCTGTACACTCTGCCGTGTGTTTCCTTCTCTACTTTCGCGCCGGAAATTCTTCCGGCACCGAAGGGAGTTTCCTCCTGAAAGGACTGCGCGGCGGTGAGCGCCATCACCCCGTGTAGGATTGGTCTGCGAAAATTACCCGGATGGCTGACCGGCAACCTCTCGCTTCATCCCGACAGTACGCATAAATACTACGCTTTAACTGCGCACCTTTGGTATTCTATCCTATCCTGCGTGCGATTGCAAGAGGAAATTTCACTATTTTTGCAACAAAACGCCCGGATGCGTGTACGGCGGCATCCGGGCGATACCGCTGAAAAGCCCTTTGGACTTTTCAGCGGGTTTTCTGCTGGTCAGAATGCCGCTCACGGCGGCATTCTCAGCGTGTCGATAAAGTGCCGTGCCGGCACTTTATCGAGGTTCACCGCGCAAGTTGGCGCTCGGTTTCCTGCTTTTAAGGAAGCCTGTCGCGCCAACTTACGCTTCGAGGTGTCATTTTGCGGCGCACATGTCGCCGCAAAATGACGGATTGAAAGCCTCCTGTTCGGCGATTCAATCGCCGAATTTGAATGGAGTACGGGGATTTTCACTCCCCGTACCCCCATAAGTTGTTTGGGCAGTTTAGCCATGTGCGACGGAGTTCTGGCGAGCTGTTATTCCCGTTCGACGCGCACCCAGCATCCGCCGCCCTCGCAGGGGATATAGCGGCCGATACTCTGCATATGCCCCGGCGGCATGGGACGGTACTCGCCGGGGACGGCTGTGATGCGATACCAGTCGCCGCCGCGGTTCATACGGCCTACGAAATAGCACCCCTGCCCTTGCGGACGATCCACGCGGATCCATGTCGAACCGGGGAACTGGCCGGGGAACGGGTCGTCTATGGGGCAGGTATCGTCTATATTCCTGCGCCATACGCTGGCCGCGCTGTCGTCATCCCCTTTGAGCAGCTGGCTCACTTCGTTGTCCCAGTCCACCTGCGTCCTCCGGGGATCAGGCGCGCCGTCCCCCGCCGGCCGTGCGGATACCGAGACGGCGTTATCCGGCGCGATGCTGTGATCCGGGAAAATCGCCTGCGCGTGCTGCAATATCTGCTGCAGCGCCGCGCTGTTGGCAGGCCGTATATCCTGCGGCTCCTCAACGTTCAAATGCTCCAGCGCCTTTTGTGTCGCTTCGCTTTGCACCTGCGGGCATGTATTTCTGGAGGGACGTCTGGTCCGCTGCACATTGCCCGGGCAGGACGTTCCCGGTGCAGACGGCTGCCTCTGCGGACACGGTCTCTGCCGGGCGGACGGCATCGGCTGCGGCGCGGTTGGGCACTGTGGCGTGGCCGGTCGGGGCGCGGTTGGGCACTGCGGCGTGGCCGGCCGGGGCTCCGAGGGCAATACTGGCCGCGTCGGCATGATCGGCATCGGCGGCATCGGCATCGGCGCGGTCGGCATCGGCG
>JAEWWD010000111.1 GCA_023396535.1 Bacillota bacterium | reverse complement strand
GTCTGCCCCTTAAGGTGCGGGCGCTGATGGAGAAAACAATGAAGTAAACCCGTCCCGGAAGCATTTTCTCACCGACCAAACCACAGATGAAGGCCTCCGGACTTTATCTGTGGTTTTTTATTGAATGATTATTATGGCATTCTCCTTCAGGGACTGTACTGTACATGCCATATAAGCCCCGCTGGATCGCTGGCTACAGGATAAATCAGTATCGCCGCCCGCGGACGGCGACGAAGAATTATTTTATTAAATTGCGGGAGGGCTTCACCCCCCGCGCCCCCTGAGATGGACGCCGGATGGGAAATTCCCTTGCTTTTTCGCGAATCACGTTGCTGACGACTGAGTATTTACGCCAACAACCTCTTCTACGGAAAACTGAGGGGCAGGTAACCGCAAGCTTCCGCAAGCCGACTCTTCATTGAATAGTCCGGAAGCATTCCTTTTCGGGCGGATTTCTATTATACTGGAAACAGCAATACTATCGAGTACGATACCCGAGCAAAGTGAGGATTATTGAAATGGAACAGGCCGATAAAAAACTGTGGGGCGGGCGCTTCCAGAAAGCGGCGGACGCCGCCATGGAAGATTTCCATTCCTCCATCACCGTGGATTCCCGCATGGCGCGCGAAGATATATTAGGCTCGCTGGCGCACGCGCGGATGCTGGGCAAACAGGGCATTATCCCGCAGGCGGACGCGGATAAAATCGCAGAGGGCCTGTTGAGTATACTAGCCGACTATGAGGCGGGCAATATCACGTTCTCCAAAAGCGCCGAGGATGTGCACATGAACGTCGAACTGCTGCTGACCGAGCGCATCGGCGAAGCGGGCAAGCGGCTGCACACCGGCCGTAGCCGTAACGACCAGGTCGCTCTGGACTGCCGCATGTACATGATGCACGGCACGGACGCCACCATAGAAAACCTCCTGGCGCTGCAGACATCCATACTGGAAACGGCGCGCGCGCATATCCATACCGTGATGCCCGGCTACACACATATGCAGAAGGCCCAGCCCATCACTCTTTCGCATCACCTGATGGCATACTTCGAAATGTTCCGCCGCGACGTAGAGCGGCTGCAGGACTGCAAACGGCGCATGGATATGATGCCGCTTGGCGCAGGCGCTTTGGCGGGCAGTACGTATCCCCTCGACCGCGAGCTGGTGCGCGCGCAACTCGGCTTTTCCGCCGTCACGCGAAACAGCCTCGACTCCGTCAGCGACAGGGATTTCTGCATCGAGTACGCAAGCTGCGCCTCCATCATCATGATGCACCTGTCCCGCTTCTGCGAGGAACTGATACTCTGGAGCACGGATGAGTTCCGCTTTGTCGAGATGGACGACGCGTACTCCACCGGCTCCTCCATCATGCCGCAGAAGAAAAACCCGGACGTCGCGGAGCTGATTCGAGGCAAAACAGGCCGCGTATACGGCGACCTGACCGGGCTTTTGACCATGATGAAAGGTCTGCCGCTTGCCTACAACAAGGATATGCAGGAGGACAAGGAGGCCGTGTTCGACGCGCTGGATACCGTCAACGGCTGTCTTTCCATATTCACCCGCATGTTCTCCACACTGCGTTTCAACACGGCGAACATGCTTTTAGGCGCGGGACGCGGCTTTACAAACGCCACTGATGCGGCGGATTATCTCGTGAAAAAAGGCGTGCCCTTCCGCACGGCGCATGAAATCATAGGCAAACTGGTGTTTTCCTGTCTTAGAGACGGAAAGGCGCTGTCCGATTTGACGCTTGACGAGCTGCGGGCCGTCTCCCCCGCATTTGAATCCGACGTGTTCGAAAGCATCTCCCTGCTGGCCTGCGTGGAAGGCCGCAGCCTGCCCGGCGGGCCCGCGCCCGACGCCGTGGAAGCGCACATCAGCGAAAGCTCCTTATGGCTGATCATGCAGCATACGGGCAATACCATTTAGCTCGGATAAACCATCCAGGCCAAACATTGCGCCGCGAATAAATCCCACGGCGCTTTTTTGTTTCTATTGACAATATCACAGTACAATGGTATTATTTCCACAGAGGGTTAGTAATATCTAACCCATTTATTGGGCTCTACGGTTAGTCCATGCTAACCACGTAAACTCTGTGTGCCCATGGCCGCCGGCATCCCGGCGGCCATGGGGTAAAAGTTTGAAACGGCGGTACTGTCTGCCGTGGCAATAGAATTCAGCCGGTTGGCTTATAACGGGAAGGAGGAAGCATGATGCCCCTTACAATGGCACAGGACGGCGAGAAAAACTATATTAAGAAAATCACGGGCCGCGACGAAGTGCGGCAGCATCTCGCCAGCATGGGGTTTGTCGTAGGTTCCATGGTCACAGTCGTATCCAGAGGATCCGGCGGCAACATGATACTCAACGTAAAGGATACCCGCATAGCGCTCGACTGCAGTATGGCAAACAGGATCATGGTATAGGAGGAAACGGATATGAAAACGCTTCGCAATACCCGCGTCGGGGAAACGGTTACGGTGGTCCGCCTGAACGGGGACGGCGCCGTGAAAAGAAGAATCATGGATATGGGCATCACCAAGGGCGTGGAGCTGTTTGTACGCAAGGTAGCGCCGCTGGGCGACCCCATTGAGGTAAACGTACGAAATTACGAGCTGTCGCTTCGCAAAGCGGATGCGGACATGATAGAAGTCAACGAATAGCAGCCTGTCATCGGGCTGCTATTTCTGGGACATGTGGTTAGTCTTTGCTAACCACATAAAACTTGATTAAGAACAGGAGGTCATTATGGCGATCAAGATTGCGCTTGCCGGAAACCCGAATTCCGGCAAAACGACAATGTTCAACGAGCTGACGGGCAGCTCGCAATATGTGGGCAACTGGCCCGGCGTCACCGTCGAGAAGAAAGAGGGCAAGCTGAAGGGGCATAAGGATGTTATCATTCAGGACCTGCCGGGTATATACTCCCTTTCGCCCTACACGCTGGAGGAAGTCGTTTCCCGGAATTACCTCATCAACGAGAAGCCCGACGCGATACTCAACATCGTGGACGGCTCCAATATCGAGCGCAATCTTTACCTTACCACGCAATTGACGGAGCTGGGCCTGCCCGTCGTGGTTGCGCTCAACATGATAGACATCGTGCGCAAAAACGGCGATACGATAGACCTTCACAAGCTCAGCGAAGCCATAGGCTGCGAAGTCGTGGAGACCTCCGCGCTCAAGGGCAACGGCGTAAAGGAAGCGGCGGAGCGCGCCGTTGCGCTCGCAATGGAGAGAAAGGCAGTATCCCCGCCCCACACGTTTGGCGGCGCAGTAGAGCACGCCATCGCGCACATAGAGGACAGCATCCGCAAAAGTGTGGACGAAGAGCATCTCCGCTGGTATGCCGTCAAGCTGTTTGAACGCGACGAAAAGGTGATTGAGCAGCTCAAGCTTGATCCCGTCGTTCTTGAAGAGGTGGAAAGCATCGTCGCGGACTGTGAAAGCAAGCTCGACGATGACAGCGAGAGCATCATCACCAACGAGCGCTACGCCTATGTGGGCAAGATCATGGAAACCAGCGTAAAAAAACAAAAGCGAAGGGGCAACATGACCGCGTCGGATAAAATCGACCGCATCGTAACCAACCGAATACTGGCGTTGCCCATATTCGCCCTTGTCATGTTCCTTGTATACTATGTATCGGTCTCCACGGTAGGCGCCTGGGCGACGGACTGGGTAAACGACACGCTGTTCGGCGAAATCATACCGCCCGCCGTGGAAGGGCTTCTTACAAGCCTCGGCACCGCCCCGTGGCTAACTTCTCTGATATTGGACGGCATAGTAGGCGGCGTGGGCGCCGTGCTGGGCTTCCTGCCCCAGATGATGGTGCTGTTCCTCTTCCTCTCGATACTGGAGGATTGCGGCTACATGGCGCGCATCGCGTTCATCATGGACCGCATATTCCGCAAGTTCGGGCTGTCGGGCAAATCCTTCATCCCCATACTCATCGGCACGGGCTGCGGCGTTCCCGGCATAATGGCTTCGCGCACAATCGAAAACGAAAGCGACCGCCGTATGACAATCATCACCACCACGTTCATCCCCTGCGGCGCGAAACTGCCCATCATAGCGCTCATAGCTGGCGCGCTGTTCAACGGCGCGGCGTGGGTGTCCCCAACCGCCTATTTCATAGGCATCGCGGCCATCGTGACCTCAGGCATCATACTGCGCAAGTTCCGTTTCTTCGCGGGCGACCCCGCCCCCTTTGTCATGGAACTGCCCGCCTATCATGTACCTGGCTTCAAGGGCGTCGTCATCCATATGTGGGACCGCGCGAAGGCGTTCGTTCAGAAGGCGGGCACCATCATATTCCTTTCGGCCATCGTCGTGTGGTTCCTGGGCTCGTTTGACTGGTCCGCCGTAATGGTCGATACCGCCGACTCCATACTGGCCTCTATCGGCCGTGTGCTTGCCCCCGTGTTCGCCCCGCTCGGATTCGGACAATGGGAGGCGGCCGTAGCTTCCATCACCGGCCTCGTCGCCAAGGAAAATCTGGTCGGCACGTTCGGCATACTGTATGGCTTCGCGGAAGTCGCCGAGGACGGCGTAGAGTATTGGGCACGACTGCAGGCCGCGTTTACGCCGCTTGCCGCATTCTCGCTGCTGGTGTTTAACCTGCTTTGCGCGCCCTGCTTCGCGGCGATAGGCACGATACGGCGCGAAATGGGCGGCGGCAGGCTGACCTGGTTCGCAATCGCATATCAAACGGGATTTGCGTATATAGTATCTCTGATCATATACCAGTTCGGCATGCTGTTTACCGGCAACCGCTTCACGTTTGGCAGCGCAGCCGGCATATTGCTTGCCCTCGTATTCCTGTATCTGCTGTTCCGGCCGCATAAACCGCACTCTGTTCCGCACATCAGGAGCACGGAGGCAAGGGCGGCATAATCTAACA
>JAEWWD010000083.1 GCA_023396535.1 Bacillota bacterium | reverse complement strand
GTATGTGCAGGTCCGTACCGCAGATGCCGACGCCCAGTATTCTGATGCGGATGTCGTCCGGGTTCCTGATTTCCGGTATCGGCCTTTCCTCGTAGGCGTACTTGCCTGGTCCCTTAAATACGATTGCTTTCATGTCGGGTCTCCTTCTTCATTAAATATTTGTATATAGGTCCTTCACAGGCAAATCGGCAATATGCGGGTTCTAACGAGTATGAATGATTTATAAACGGGGGGGAGCGTCAGTATTTTGGCGGATTTTTCGAAAATTTACGAAAATCGTTCGCGGGGAAATATGCTTGATTTTATAAGGATGCTTCTGAAACAATATAACGAAACCTAATACATGATAGCATATTCAGCCGGAACAAACAAGCAGGCCGGCTTATTCATCGGTCCATATTATAGCTGGTTGGCGTCAGGAAGCCAGACAGGCACTGAATGAAAAAGAGGCGTTGCCAAACGATGACCGTCTTTCAGGTTAAGATAGGACAGATGCTTAACTGGACATACAGAAAATGCCGCTGCAAGCGGCATTGAGCAGTAATTGAGTGTTTTATCGGTCATCCTGAAGCAGGTTTTCCCCATAAGCCCGCAAAGAAGAAAGCGTTTTGACATCGCCGCAGCGGGAACTGATATGATCCCGCACATAATTCGGCAACGATGCATAATATTCCCATGCCCGTCCGTTACTTCGCAGCATTGCGTTTAGATCGTCGTATTCCCATTCCGTCATGTCATAATCACCTCGTGCTTAGCATGCCCGGTTCTAAATGGGGAAATACAGTTAGTATGCTTTCCAGACGCGGGAAGGACCGAATGTAAGCACGGGGTAAGATTCGCGACGATTCAAGTGTTCGCCATAAACAAGCAGGCCGGAAAGCGTTTTGATTCTGTCCGCCCTGTATGTCAAAAACCGCTTCAGATAATCGGGAAGGGCCTGAAAAAACTGCCTTGCCTCAGCGCAGCAGTGTAACAGATCAAACAAATCTTCATATTCGGGTTCCATTCGTCTCACCTCGCCGGACTAGTATGCGCCCGGCGGGGCGATGCTATACGCTCAGTTTAAAAAGGATGTCCGCATTTGGGACAATACTGGAAATCTTCAGCGGTTTCGTAGCCGCAGGCGGTGCAGCGCCTCGCTCCGCCGAACGGGCAGGAAAATTGAAGAGCATTCAGGTCCAGCGCGGTTATCTCCCCGTGCGCTATGCTGCGGCCGAGTTCCTTATCCAGCTCGGCGACTGCATCGCAGCAGGTCGTTTTGACAAAATAGCGTTTATTCCATTTGAACAGCGGAATGAAAAACAGGCTGAAAAACATGTATGCAACAGTCACCTGCAAGCGACCGAAGTGTGAGCAGCAGGGGCAAACCACCGGCTGATCGAACTCCAGCAGCTTTTCGCCGTTACTGATGCCCATGATGAAAAACATGAGGTGACCGTCCTTCCTTTTCCGGGCGTTATTTTCGCGCGCTGTATTTCATGCCCATATAGGCTTCTGAGCCCGCAAGCTCTTCAATCATCTGCGCGAGCCGTTTCTGGCGGGTTTGTGGCTGCTTTGTCCGGTCAATCCAGCCGATGTAATCGTTTCGCTGGTAGGGCGGCCGGTTTTGATACGCCTCCATGAGCCCCGATTGCTCCAAAGCAATGCGGACGTCCTCGGGCATGGGGTGCAGGGGTCTACTCAGTGCCATAGTCGAATCCTCCTGTTGACGAGATCAGCCATGGGAATGTGTATGATGCAGATCGGGCGTATGCGCGTGAGCATGAGTGAACGTCTCATGTTGGTGCAGGTGGCTGTGTTCGCCGGCGACAGGGGATTCGTGCGTATGCGTATGGTGTCCATCCGCGTGGTTGTGCCTATGTTCATGCTCGACGGGCTCGTGTGTGTGCGGATGCTGGTGCTTTTCGAAGGCCGTGAAATACGAGCCAAGCAGCATCAGCAACAGCGCCGCGACAAATCCCCATGTTACGCGCTGTCCATAAACGAGGAAAGACAGCGCCACGCCAACGAAGGGGGCAAACGCGTAATAGGCGCTGGTGCGAGCGGCGCCCAGCTCCCGCTGCGCCAGAATGTAATAGAATATGCTTAATCCGTACGCGAGAAAGCCCAGAACCATCGCGTATAGAATGTATAGGGGATCAAACGTAGCGGAACGCGTCAGCAAAGCGATCAGGAGCGCGCCCGCCCCCGAACCCAGTCCTTTGATGGTGACGATTTGCAACGGATCCTTGAGAGACAGCATACGCGTACAGTTGTTTTCCAGCCCCCAGCATACGCAGGCAAGCAGCGAAAAAATTGCCCCTATTGAAAAAGAAAGGCTGTGATAATCCTCTACGGACAGGAGCATGGTGGATACCGTAATCAAAATGATGGCGATAATCAGCCGCCTTCCTATAGCCTCGCGGAAAAACGCAAACGCGATGACGGCCGTCGCGACGATTTCGAAATTGTTTATAAGGGATATGGTGGCCGGCGTTGTCCTCGTAAGGCCCAGCATCAGCAGAATGGGCGCGGCAACATCCAACACGATCATCGCAAGCACATAAGGAAGTTCATGCATGGTGACAGCCGCTTCCTTTGCCGCATTTTGTTTATTGGAGAATGTCCGCATCACCAGCATGCCGAGGCCGGCGCCCAAATACAACAGGGCGGAAAGCATTGCCGGGCTGAGTTTCAGCAAAAGCAGCTTGGAAAGCGGCGTACTGGCGCCATAACAGACGGCTGCGCCCACGGCATAGAGCACGGCAGTTTTCTTCATGTCCATAATCACCACCAAAGAGAGGTATACGTCTATTCTATATGCCCGGCGGTCAAATGAAAAGGCTGAGTGAAGCGTTGCCGGCGGGTCAATCGTTCAGCAGTTCCGATAGCTTATGCATTACGCCCATGTTGCGGGCGGTAAGCCCGAGCGCGGGCTTACCCAGCGCCGCGGCAAGTTTCGCATTCCGTATGCTTTCATAGCAGAGCAAATACGCCTCCCGTGCTGTCAGTATGAGCTTATCCCGTCCGTTAAAGGCACTGGTTATTTTCTGTATACGTACGGCGTCGATAGGCTCGGCGGACAGAAAGACATACAGATGCTCTACATCAGGGCACTCCTGCTGCACCCGCTCCACTTCTTCGGAAGAAAAGGGCATGCCGCGCACGATTTCCCGCAGTTCATCGCCAGACCTCAGCAGTACCGCGCTTTCAAAACCGAAGCGGCGCGTAAACGCCGCCTGTATGGCCTGCGAGTCCGGCGGCTCAACGGCATCGAACACCACGTTGCCGCTTTGTATGTACGTGCGTGCATTACGAAAACCCAATTCAAGGAACAGTTGCTTCAGGTCGCCCATTTTTGCGATGTTGCGTCCGCCGACATTAATGCCGCGGAAAAACGCGATATGCTGCATGCCGCCTCCCAAAGTAATGCGTTACTTCTATATTTTAAATATCGTATCGCGTCTGTGCGGGACGGTCAACATAGAAAACGTTCGGAACCGTATACAACGGCGTAATCGAATAAAAAAGTTATTTCCAGTTCTGCATTATGAAATCCTTGCAACAGCATGCGGGTACGCCTATACTTAATCATATGAGCATATCAACTTACCTGTATGTTGCTGTTACTGTATTCGTGGGCTCCGTTTTGCAGGCTAACATGGGGCTTGGCGTGGCAATACTGAATATGGTGGTTTTTCCGTTGTTGTTTGATTTTTCAACTGCGGTAGCGCTCAGCGTCATCATTGCGAATGCGACGATACTTTGCCTGATTGGACGGTATTGGCGTGAGGTGCAATGGAAAACTCTGGCGCCGATGGCGATCGTCTCCGTATTGGTTTCCATAGCGACGACCCTGTACTCGCTCAATCTGGGACAACGCGAAATGAAAATAATACTTGGCGTGGCGTTTCTTTTGCTTTCCATATACTTTCTGGTGGGTGTGGATCGTGTTTGCATCCGGCCTACGCTGAAAAACGGATTGCTCATTGGGGTTGCGGCAGGTGTGGGCAACGGGCTGTTCGGCGTAGGAGGGCCTCCCGCGGCGCTGTATCTTATGGCGTCGTTGCAGGAGATACGCTCCTATATCGCCACCATACAGACATATTTCCTTATTTCCAATATTTTCACATTAACCGTCCGGTCTATGACGGGCGCGGTGCATATCGCGCATTTGCCGCTGATCGCCGTAGGATGGGGCTGCGCTGTAGCCGGGACACTTCTGGGCGTTCAGCTCTCCGGACGTCTTCCGGAACGGCTGACCAAGCGTCTTGTTTACGCCATGATAGGCGTTTCCGGCCTGGCGACGATCATACAGGCGGCTTTGGGCGGCTCCTGATTGGCTTTATACGCATCCCGGCAGTACGAAACGGACTTTTTTCATGAAGTATTGGACAAAATGTATGCCGTGCGGTATAATAGCGCAGACTGCAAATAAAAACTGTGATATGATAGATAGGTGGGGAGCTTTTCTTGAGCTTAACGCCTTTTTCATTACAATGGTCGGCAGTCAATGGGTGAGCTTATAAGGCAGGATATTAGTTATGAAATCGTGGTTGGCGGGGCTGGATTCCAAAGTTCTTACTCTTTTACAAAGAAAGATGTCGGCGTCTCAGATCATAGCCCTTAGCTTTATTCTGGTAATTATCGTGGGAGCTCTGCTGCTGTTTCTTCCTATTTCACAGGCGGCGGATGTCGATGTGAAGTTTATTGACGCCCTGTTTACCTCCGCTTCCGCAGTATGCGTGACGGGGCTGACTACCGTGACGACGGCGACGACATGGAATATCGTTGGAAAAACGGTTATATTATGCCTGATACAGATAGGCGGGCTGAGCCTGATTACTATCTTCACATACTTTACCGTCCACCTTGGAAGAAAAATCACGCTGAAGGAACGCCTGACCGTGCAGGCGGCGTTTAATGTCAATGAAATCAGCGGCATGGTCCGTATGGTTCTGTTGGTGATTCGCGGGACATTGCTTTGTGAAGGCATTGGCGCGGTGGTACTTTTTGGCTTCTTCCTCAAGCAGGGGCTTCCATGGTATCAGGCGATATATTCCGGGCTGTTTCACTCCGTCTCCGCATTTTGCAACGCGGGCTTCGACCTTGTGGGCGAAAACAGCTTTGTGCCTTATGCGGGCAGCGTTGTGCTGAATTTTATGGTAATGGGCCTGATCGTACTGGGCGGCATAGGATTTTCCGTATGGCGGGATATGTATATGAAGTTCCGTTATCATTTTGCGCCTCGTCCCCAAAGGCGTCCCAGATTGTCTTTGCATTCCAAGCTTGCGTTAGGCATGACAGGGGTATTGCTTACCGTTGGCGCGCTGTATTTCTTCATATCGGAGTACAGCAATCCGGGGACGCTTGGGCCGTTTTCCATACCGCAGAAGATGCTCGCCTCCGTGTTCCAATCTGTTACGCTCAGAACCGCGGGCTTTTCCACCATCGCACAGAGCGCGTTGAAAGATTCATCCAAACTGGTTTCCAGTATATTCATGCTGATCGGCGGATCTCCGGGAGGAACTGCGGGCGGCATCAAGACGGTAACCATTGCAATCGTGCTTTGCAGTGTCTGGAGCACAATACGCGGGTACAATCAGATCACGGTATTTGAACGTACGATACCCATCGGCATCCTGCAGAGGGCGCTCACGATTATTGTCATTATGCTGGCTCTCTGGCTTACGGGTACGATGTTCCTTCTGGTTTCGGAGCAGTCGTCCGTTTTCCCGCATTCGGCGGTGGATCTGCTTTTTGAGGTCTCTTCGGCGCTGGGGACGGTCGGATTGACGACAGGCGTTACTCCGTTCCTGACTGCATTTGGGAAATGCATTATCATTGCCTGTATGGTGATCGGGCGTATCGGGCCCATCGCTATCATTATATCCTTGCTGAGCAGTACCACACAGGTAAACGAGAGGATACAGTATCCTGATGAAGACGTCATGATCGGGTGATCAATCATAAAGGAGATTGTCATGGATATGGGCAGAATATTAGTGGATGAGAATACGCAATTTGCGATACTCGGGTTGGGGAAATTCGGAAAAAGTCTAGCGTGCGGCCTGTATGAGAACGGTTACAACGTACTCTGCGTTGATATCAACACGAATGTGGTGCATGAGGCGGCGTGTTATGCCACCCATATTGTGCAGGCTGACGCTTCGGACAAGGCGGTGCTCGAAAAGCTGGGAATAGGCAATTTCGATATCGTCGTCATAGCGTTCAGCTCGGATTTTGAGGCGGCGGCGGTAACGGCCACGATTTTGAAGGAACTGAATGTCAATTATGTTATCGCGAAAGCGAACGGCGTCCGCCAGAAACAGATTTTCGAATCAATCGGCGTAGACAGAGTCGTGTTGCCGGAAAAGGAAATGGGTGAACGCGTGGCGATCAGCCTGATTACGAATGATCTGATGGCGTCGCTGTACCATTCGGATAAATATGATATCATCGAAATGAAGCCTCTGCCGCAATGGGTGGGCAAGAGCCTGGAAAGACTGAAGCTGCGGCAGACGGAAGCCATCAACATCGTTGCGATCATACGGGATGAGCAGGTTCTCGCCGTGCTGGACGCGAAGACGGAGCTTCACGAGGATGATAATTTGATCGTCGTAAAATCCAGACCTGTTTGATTTCCCAGGATACTTTTGCTTTTCAATAGCGGCTGTGAGGCCGCTTTTTTTATACCCTTTTTCTGTTTGCTTTTGTCTTTCCGGTTGACAACTGTTCATATTGTGATTATACTGTTTATAGGATGTATTAACACTACTGGAGGTGACTCCTTGAACATCATACTCTCGAATAGTGCGGGCGCGCCGATTTATGAACAAATCAGGGAGCAGATCAAGACGGCCATATTCAGCGGAGAACTGAAGGATGGCGATCTGCTGCCCTCCATCCGGCAGCTTGCACGCGACCTGCAAATAAGCGTTATCACCACCATGCGCGCGTACAACGACCTGGAGCAGGAAGGCTTTGTGGTGAACGTGCAGGGAAAGGGCTGCTATGTGCAGACGAAAAATCCTGAGCTGCTGCGGGAACAAAAACTCAGGGAAGTGGAGGAAAACCTGCTTGCGGCCATTACCGCCGCAAAGCTTGCAAAACTGACTGGACCGGAATTACAGGAGACGCTGCGTCTTTTGATGGAGGAAGAGAATTATGCCTGAGATATTCGAGCTTAAGGGCGTGAGCAAACATTTTAGCGGTTTTTCGCTAACGGACGTATCATTTTCTTTGCCTGAGGGCTTCATAATGGGCTTCATTGGGCAGAACGGCGCGGGAAAGACCACGACGATCAAGCTCATGCTCAACATGCTCAGCCGCGACGGGGGCGACATCCGCATATTCGGACGGGATAACATGCAGTACGAACAGGAAATCAAGGAACGCGTCGGCGTGGTACTGGACCAGCCGTTTTATGTGGAGGATTGGACGCTTCGGGATGTGGAGGCGGCGCTGTCGCCGTTCTATCGGAAATGGGATTCGGCAACCTATTATCGGCAGCTCTGGGAATTTGCGCTGGACCCGAAAAAGAAGGTGAAGGAGCTTTCCCGGGGTATGAAAGTGAAGCTCATGATCGCCGTCGCGCTCTCGCATCAGGCGGACCTGTTGATTTTGGATGAGCCGACAAGCGGGCTGGATGCTGTGGCGCGCAGCGAACTGATGGAAATATTGAGCGCGTTTATTGCCGATGAAAGCAAGGGGGTTCTGTTCTCCACCCATATCACGTCCGATCTTGAGAAAATCGCGGATTACATAACGTTCATACGCGACGGACACGTTCTTTCCTCCTGTACGAAGGATGAATTGCTGGAACGTTACCGTATCGTGAGGGGCGGGCTTGGCGCGCTCGGCAACGCACAGCGGCGGGAAGTTATAGGCTACCGCGAGCACGGCGTGGGGTTCGACGGGCTGATTGAGAGTGAAAAGCTGCGGTTACTGCCCGCGTCCGTCATAGCGGAGAAAAGCAATCTGGACGAGATCGTGGTACGCTTTGGTATGGGAGGAAATCGAAATGAATAAGACAATGTCCTTCGTACGCTTGGATTTTTATGCGCTGAAACCGTATAAGCGGTCGCTGGCGCTGTTGATACTGATCGGTCTGGGCATGGGGGTCGCGCTTCGTTCCATGGCGGTGCTTTCGAGCATATTCATGGTAGGCCAGGTGCTTGTAATGGCTTACCCGTTCGCTATAGGGGAAAAGAACGGCACCGATACGCTGTATGCCACCCTGTCCCTTCGGCGCAGGAGCGTTGTAAGGGGGCGGTATGCATTTGCGGTGCTCGTCGAGCTGATTGGCATACTGGTGATTTTGTTTTCGGCCGCCGCGTATTCCGCGCTGTTTGCGGTAGATATGGTCATGCAGGAGCTGTTCGCTTCGATTTGCCTGTTGTCTTTCATAGTATCTTTGACGGTCGCATTGCAGTACCCGCTGTATTTCAAGCTCGGGTATACCAAGGCGAAGGTGTTCACGTACATCCCGCTAATGCTGCTTTCCGTCGCGATAGGCGTATTGCCGTCCCTTGCGAAGGAGATGCCCAATATCGACTATAACGCGCTGCTGGAATTGGTCTCAAGAAATCCGCTGCTGCTGTACGCGGTGCCGGTGCTGTCGGGTTGGGCGCTGCTCGCCGTATCCTGTGCGATCTCGTGCGGGGTGTACGGGAAAAGGGATTTATGATTGCCTTACGCTTTCTTATGGGATGCAAGCCGCCTGTTACGGCGGCCCAGCGTATCGATAAACCCCTGTGAGCGGAGATCGAGTGAAGTTGTGCAGTATGAAGCTTTCAATCCGTCATTTTTCAGCGACATGTGCGGTGAAAAATGACACCTTGCGCGTTTTTTGCTGTGACAGTCTCTTTCAGGATGAAAGAGCCGAACAGCAAAAATGCGCGGAAAAACCCATCGACAAAGTCTGCAGGACTTTGTCGATGGCCTGAGCCCGCCTGTTCCGGCGGCTTTTTCACATGCACAATATTACTGAGGTTCGTTTTGCGGATGTGTCTGGGATGTGCTACCATAAAGGCAATCAATACGAAAACACGGAGGTGAACGTATGGACACGACGTCCCACCACGTCCTTATGCTGCTCGTGGACAATACGGCGGCGTTGAAACAGCATTTCCCCTGGCAGCAGCCCATGCTGCGGCGGTACGCGGCGCTTCTGTATGCAAGCGCGGGCAGGGAGGCGGATATCGGCGCGATCGACGCCTGCATGGACCTCATCAAGCAGGAGACGGGTGCTTTTTCCATGTTTCGAGGGTATGTCAAGCTGAGTATGGCTGCCATGCTGTCGCTTTGCGATGAGCCGGAACGCGTATTTTCGGATACCCTGCAGGTTTACGTGCAGCTCAAGGACGTCCGTTTTCATGCGAGCGAGTATCTTGTGCTGGCCGCCTATCAGATCGCGCGGCAGGTACCGGTTGAGCGGCAGGCGGAAGCGGTCGCGCGCACGCGTGCGTTTTATGAGGCAATGAAAGAGGAGCACCGATTTATAACGGGCTATGACGATTACATTTTTTCGGCCATGCTGGGGATTTCCGAACTGGATGTCTCGGAGGGCTGCGAACGCATGGAGCGCGTGTTTCAGGAACTCAAGCCTGTATTCGCCTCCCGTAACGGGCTGCAGGGGATGTCGCAGGTGCTCGCGCTTTTCCCGGAGGACGACGCCGTATCCCGCGCGGTCGCGCTACATGACGCTCTGAAGACGAGAGATTTCAATTTCAGCCGGGGAGAGGCGTTGTCCACACTTGGCGTGCTTGCGCTGCTGGACGGCGAAACGGCCTCTATCGCGCAAGAGGTGGCGGATACGTATGAAGAGCTGCGCGCGCAAAAGGGCTTCGGGCCGCTTTCTGTGCAGAAGCTGGAGCGCATGCTGCTGGCCGCGTCCCTGATCGCCTGCGGTCGCCTGCAGGCGGGAGGACAGAGCGCGCTTACCACCGCTCTTGCGACCAGTATCACCAACATACTCATCGCTCAGCAGGTAGCCATGGCCGCCGTGCTGGCGAGCGCAGCCGCATCCTCGGCCGCAAATTGAGAGTGGGATGGGGCGCGCCGTACGTCTCTATCCGAAAGCTAAGCGCCGAATAGTAGCATGTACGCGCCGACGACGCATAGCAGCAGCGCGATGTATTTTTGGAATTTGCCCTTTTCCATTTTGCGTATGATTCGATTGGCCGCGAATGTGCCGGCCAGCATGGCCGCGCCCATAGCCAGGCCCGTCAGAAGCGCTGTAGTATCGATACCGACGAGTTTGCTGTAGATTGCTGTTTTCAGTAGATGCATGGCGGTGGCGGTGGCGGCTTCGCTCGCGATATACGCTACGGGGGGAAGCCCCAGCGTTAAAAAGGCCGCCGCGCCGATAGGCCCTCCGCTGCCCGCAAGCCCGGATACAAGCCCCGTGACTGCGCCGCCAATCAGCATGGTGCGCTTGCAGTTTTTGAGTTCCAGCTTCTTAAACGTTTTGGCCAATACCAGAAGTATCAGCGCAGCGCCGATACAGCGGGTGACGATATCCTTTGGCAAAACGGAGAATCCGAATGCGCCGAGCGCGGAAAGCGGCATCGCCGTTATAGAGAATAGCCCGACGGATCGCCAGTCGATTTCCCGGAAGCCCAGCGCCATGCGAGACAGGTTGCCTATGAACTGCGCGATGGTCAGAACCGGCACGGCAAGCTCGGCACCCACGCAGGCTGTAACGACGGGAAGCAGGAGCAGCGCACCGCCGAACCCTGCCGCGCCCGAAACGAATGCGGCCGCAAAGCTGGCCGCTATCAGAATGCCATATATCATCGATGTCTCCACTTTATGGTTTTATTCATTATAGCAGATCACGAGCGTGTTGAATAATACTGCCGTTATAGAATAATATTTCATTCGGCCTATCGGCCCCGGTGGCGCATCACCGCATAGACTTGGAATATATGGTATAATACTGTATTCAGCCATATAAATACAGAATAGAGGGATATCCATGCGTTATGTCCATACGAATCTTATCGCGAAGGATTGGAAGAAGCTTTCTGCTTTTTATCAGCGCGTATTTCAATGCAGGCCGGTGCCGCCCCCGCGCAATCTGCGCGGGGATTGGCTGAACAGATTAACGGGTTTGAAAAACGCCCATATCACCGGGGAGCATCTGGCGCTGCCGGGGTATGACGGGGATCATCCCACGCTGGAGATATTCTCGTATGACGAAACGGCCGACGCGGGAATGAAGCAAATCCATCGGCCAGGTTTTGCGCATATGGCGTTTGAGGTCGAGGATGTGGAAACCGTGCTGCGGCAGATTCTCAATGAAGGCGGCGAACAGCTTGGCGAACTGGTGCAGGCTGAGTATCCCAATAACGTAGTTGCGACATTCGTATACGCGAGGGACCCGGAAGGCAATATTTTGGAGCTGCAGAGCTGGAGTAAACGCGAATAATCCGGCGCATGGATGGGGGAGGAATATGGAGAATCAGCTCAGGCAACTGCTGTTGGACAACGGCGCGTCTTTGGTGGGCTTTGCCTGTGTCGAAGGGCTGTATGCCAAGCCGGATTTTAGTGGGGCTGTGCCCTTTACTATCCCCGAATATCCGCGTGCGGTAGCCATCGCCATCGCGATACCGCGCGATGTGGTACGCGGCATCGCGCAGGCGCCGACGATGGCCTATTTTGAAGCGTATCATTCGCTTAACCGAAAACTTGACGAACTGGGCGTGCTGTGCGCGGAGTATATCAGGAAGGCGGGATACCGTGCCTATGCGCAGACGGTATCCGCCGCCAGGGAATACGGCGTGTACCGCACCATACTGCCGCATAAAACGGCGGCGCTGCACGCGGGGCTCGGGTGGATCGGCAAAAGCGCGCTGCTGATTACGGAACAGTATGGCGGCGCACAGCGGCTGACCTCCGTACTGACGGACGCGCCCCTATCCAGTTACGACGGGTATCGGCAACCACGCTGCGGCGGTTGCATGGTTTGCGCGGAGGCTTGTCCGGGCAACGCGATTTCGGGGCGGCTCTGGAACATAGAGGACGACAGGGATATTTATTTCGATGCCATTGCCTGCAGAAGCGCGGCCCTGGAGATTTCTGCGAAGTCTTTGGGGAATGCCGTTACGCTGTGCGGCAAATGTATAGAGATTTGTCCGTACACGCGGCGTTATCTGCGCGGCAGCGACGTGTGAAAGACTTCACCGACCGGCTTATGAGGCAGCGAAGCCGGTTTGTTTTTTTACAATGCGGTAAATGTTCATCCCGTGGGGCATATGCTGAAATACAGCTTTGAAAGGAGGACGGCTATGGACAGGACGCTGATTGTCTATTCCACAAAATACGGCTCAACCAGGCAG
>JAEWWD010000079.1 GCA_023396535.1 Bacillota bacterium | reverse complement strand
CGTCAAAGCCGTCCGACGGCAGGCGAAAAAATCCGCCCTCTGAAAGGGCGGGGCAGTTTAACACGGCGCTGCCCGATCAGGACGCCGCGCTGCTCAGAGGAATCATAGAATTTTTCCCCTACCCCATCCACGTTTACGCGGCGGACGGCATCATGGTGATGACAAACCGCGCATTCCTGCGCCTGTTCAACATCAGCGGGCCGGATCGGGTAATAGGCAAATTCAACGTGCTGACAAATCCGCTGATGGATATACAGGGGATCAAGGCCGACGTACTACGCTCCTTTCACGGCGAAACAGTGCACCGGGAGGATGTGCGGGTACCCTTGCCCACCATTATGGAGGAATTCGGAGAGCGGCAGCTTCCCTACAGCGGATTGTTTCAAAACATCACCGCATTCCCCGTGTATGTAAAAGACCGGTACTACGTGGTCGCGGTGTTTGTTACGTCGCGCATTTATACGGATAAGCAGGAAATCGCCGCCGCAAAAGAATACATCGACGCGCATTGGCTGGAGGAATTCGATCTCGACCGCCTTGCGGCCAGCGTCAACCTCAGCCGGTATCATTTCGCGCGGCTGTTCAAAAAGCATACCGGCATTACGCCGTATAAATATTACCAGGACGTCAAGCTCGCCCAAATCAAGCTGGCTCTTTTAGATCGAAGCCTGTCCATCGCGCAGGCCTTCGAATCCTGCGGGGTGACCTACAGCGGTAATTATGCGCGCATATTCCGCGAAAAAATCGGCATGACGCCCTCGCAGTTCCGGAAGACTCTGCAGAGCTGAGATTGCGGCAATGAGATTGCGGTGATGAATAGGACAAACGGGCTGCTTCGGTTCCGAAGCAGCCCGTTGTATATACCTGAATGGCACATTTGGATAGGATCGCTCCCATCATAGAGACGGCTTTATATTGTGCGCAGAACAGCGCAACAGGACTGCTGAAACAAGCATGATGGGCGCTATTTATTTTTGGAAAATTTCTTTAAAATGTACTTAACGATGGGTTCACCGATAAAATGTACGACAGATAGGAGCACCCCGTATGAAGAGTATTAAACGTCTGCTTTCCCTGTTGCTTACGGCGTTTTTAACGCTGGCGCTGTTTCCGTTGACGGCGATGGCGGCCCCGCCTACCATGAGCGCGGAGGTGGACCAGTTCAACCGCCTGATCATAACGTTCAGCGAGGGCGTATACGGGGATGTGTCAGGAAACACGGCGGTCAATTCCAACGATTTTGTACTGATGTTTACGTCGAACGGCGGGGCCGTAACTTCCGCCAGCATTTCGGCGACGAACAATCTCTCCAATCTTCCTTTCGGGCGCGGGGATACAGGAATGCTAATGTACTTCAATCTTTCCCCGACGTTATCGTCCAGCGGCGTGGAAACGGTGGAGGTCAGGCCCGCCGACGGAGCCTCCATTTATAACGCGGCGGGCGAGCCCATGCCCGCCAGCGAAACGACAGGCACGCTGACGCTCAATGACCTGCAGCCCCCCGCGTTCGCAAGCGGATTCCCCAGGGCGAATACCAGCGTAGCGCCGGGCAGCAAAATCGTGGTATTGGAGGTAAGCCCGACGGAACCCGCCTTCGTCCATTATGTGGGGCTGGCCCACGATGCGGCCGCGCCCTCCAAGGCGCAGGTGCTCGCCGGAACGGACAGCTTGGACGGCGAGCCGATCGTGAAGCTTGCGGGAACGGCCAAGGTCAGTGGTATCTCCGCCTATACGATCGATATGCCGGACCATAACACGACGTATGATTTTTACGTCGTGCTGACGGACGACGCGAACAACACCTGCGATCCTGTGAAAATTGAGCTGACTACGCCGGATACAGGCGCCCCTGTTGTAACAACCGGCATGGTTCGCGCCAACGATTCGACGTCCGCAACGCTCAACGGGAGCGTAACCGCTACCGGCGGCGAGACCCTCACGCAGCATGGCTTTGTATGCGGTACGGTCTCCGACCCCTCCCTCGGCGAACCGGGCGTGCTGAGCAGGATGCTGGGCCCCCTGGCCATTCCTGTAAGCTTCGCGACGGGTATATCTGGCCTTGCGCCAAGCACGACTTATTACGTGCGGGCATTTGCCACCAACAGCAAAGGAATAAGTTACGGGAATTCCGCCCAATTCACCACACCCGCCACAGAGACTTCCTCCGACCGCTCAAGCGACAAGCCGACCTATATTCCGCGCGATCTGGACAGTTCCGGCGTTTGGCTCTGTGGGGATCTCATCCATCGTCAGGCGGAATTGAACGTAAAGACGCTTTCCGTGTCGTCATTGCCTGCGCAGTTGCGGGACGCCGCCTCAGGCTCCGCGATACTGCTGGGATATGACGTCAGCCTGGCCCGGGGCTTCCGCGGCGCCGTAGAGCTTTCTTTCCCCGTCGGTACGGCCTATGAAGGGCAGACCGTTACCATACTGCACCTGGTCAACGGGGTTGTCAAAACATACGACGTCACCGTGGAAGACGGTATGGCCACCGTTACGGTGGACAGTTTATCCCCGTTTGCAGTGGTCTGGTCGGGCGTATACGCGCCAAACAGTGTAATCGCCAACCCGCCTAAAACGGGTGGCGCGCCCGCCTTGCTGGGATGGCTGACACTGGCCGTCTGTTCGGGTACTTTGCCTCTGCTGCGGCGCAGAAGCGGCCGCTGACCCCCGCAGAATAAAACAAAGGGCTGCTTCGATCAATCGAAGCAGCCCTTTGTTTTCCAAGAGTTTCCTGCCGGAACGCCGTTATCGCAGAACGAAGTACCCCGCCGCCGAAAGCGCCGAAAGCGCGTTTTCAAACGTCTCCCTTTTCGTAAGGATGTAATCCGTCCGGTATGTGGATACCGCGAAAATGCCTATTCCCGCGTCCGCCAGTACCGCAGCTATACCCGATAATATGCCAGTGAGGGAAAATTCCAGCTCCCCCTGTATCCGGAAGGCCCTCCACCCGGTTTCGCTTTTGAGGGCCTTTTCCGGAATCCTTTCGGCGCTGCACACCAGGGAAACTTCCTTGTCCGTTTTCCCAACAAAGCAGAATTCATCCGAAAAATCGATTTCCGATACGTCGGTGATCTCGCATATAGCGAGTTCCTGCGCTATGACTTCGAGTACCATGGTGTTCCCTCCATGCACCGCTTATCCTGGTCAATCGTGCCTGTAGGAGCGTATCCGCCCCACCTCGTAAGGCGTTTCCTGATATACGAAATAGTTGAGCCAGTTGCCGAAGAGCATGTTGCCGTGCGCGCGCCATGTCACCCGGGGCGGCTTGGTGCAGTCATTTTCCGGGTAATAATTGAGCGGCGGCTCTATGGGAAGCCCCGCGGCGACATCCCGCTTATATTCAAGCTCCAGAGTCTCCCTGTCGTATTCGCCATGCCCGGTGACGAACACGCGCCGCCCGTCCCGGCTTGCGGCGAGGTACAGCCCCGCCTGCTCGGAAGTAGCCAGCACTTCCAGCGCCGGATGCGCCTGTACTTCGGACAGCCGGACGGTGGTATGGCGGCTGTGCGGGGCATAAAACATGTCGTCAAACCCGCGCACCAGCCGGTGCGTTCTGTTTTCCACCGTATGCGGATATACGCCAAACAGTTTTTTCGGCAGCGGCTGTTTGTCGATTCCATAATAATAATACAGCGCCGCCTGCGCGCCCCAGCAGATGAACAGCGTGGAAAATACGTTTTCTGTCGCCCAGTCCAGCACCTGCGTCAGTTCCTTCCAATAAGCGACTTCCTCAAACGGCATCTGCTCCACCGGCGCGCCGGTAATGATGAGGCCATCGAACTGCTCGTCTTTCACCTCGTCAAACGTACGGTAGAATGCGTCGAGATGGTTGTGGTCGGTGTTGCGCGGCTGGTAGCTCGCCGTCCGAAGCAGCACCAGTTCCACCTGAAGCGACGTATTGCCGAGAAGCCGCAGAAGCTGCGTTTCCGTAACCGTTTTGGTGGGCATGAGGTTGAGCGCCGCTATACGAAGCGGGCGGATATCCTGCGTAACTGCGCGCTCTTCCGTCATCACGAATATGTTTTCGCTCGAAAGTATGTCGTAGGCCGGCAGGCCGTTGGGTATTTTGACCGGCATTCGTTATTCCTCCTTATGATCTTGATCGATCGAGCGCCTGCGCGAGGTCGTCTATGAGATCCTGCGCGTCCTCGATGCCTATGGAAAGGCGTATCATATCCGCGGATACGCCCGCCGCGATAAGCCCTGCTTCGTCAAGCTGCGAATGTGTGGTGCTGGCGGGGTGCACCACCAGTGAGCGCACGTCGGATACGTTAGCGAGCAGCGAGAACAGCTCCAGCGCGTCGATAAAGCGCCGTCCCGCCTCCAGGCCGCCCTTTATGCCGAATGTGAATATGCCGCCGCAGCCCTTCGGGAAGTATTTCTGTGCGCGGACGTAGTATTTGTCCCCTTTGAGGCCGGGGTAATTCACCCACGCGACCTGCGGGTGCTTTGTGAGATATTCGGCGACGATCTGCGCGTTTTCGCAGTGCTTTTTCATGCGCAGGCTGAGCGTCTCAATACCCTGCAACAGCAGGAACGCGTTGAAAGGAGAGAGGCACGCGCCGGTATCGCGCAAAAATCCAGCGCGCAGCTTAGCCAGGTACCCCGCCTCGCCGAGGTCGGCGTATACGAGGCCGTGATAGCTTCCGTCCGGCGTGTTGTATTCTTTAAAACGGGGGTTGCCCTTGAAGCTGAACGTGCCGAGATCCGTTACCGAGCCGCCCATGGAACTGCCGTGACCGCCCATGTATTTTGTAAGGGAATGGGCAACGAAATCGACGCCGTGCGCCTTTGCGTCGAAAAGATAGGGCGTGCCGAACGTGTTGTCCGCGATCAGCGGCAGTCCGTGTTTGTGCGCGAGGGCGGCGATGGCTTCCACGTCGGGTATGTTGATATTGGGGTTGCCCAGCGTTTCGATGTAGATGCAGCGGGTCTTGTCGTTGATGGCCGCCTCCATGGCGGCGAGGTTTTCCGGGTCCGCCTGATGTACTTTGATGCCGTAGCGCAGCTCAAACCGGTCGAAGAACAGCGTATAAGTACCGCCGTATATGGTGGCGGCGGCTATGATCTCGCTGCCGCTTTCGGCAAGGTTTTGTACCGCCGCGAGTATGGCCGCCATGCCGGATGCGAAGCACACCGCGCCCACGCCGCCTTCTAGCGCCGCAACGCGCTGCTCCAACACCGCGGTGGTGGGGTTCGCGAGCCGCGTGTAGATACTGCCAGGCTTAGTCAGTGAGAACTGGGCGGCGGCATCCGCCGCATCCTCAAACTGGTAAGCGGTCGTCTGGTAAATGGGCACCGCGCGTGCGCCGGTGGTGGGATCGGGGCTGTAGCCCGCATGCGCCTGCAGAGTGTCAAAACGATAGTTCTTCATGCGTATCTCTCCTTTTCAAAAACTCTCATACTTCTTTGTACCGAATGAAACAAAAAGGCCCTGCTTCGCGTTTGCGAAGCAGGGCCACAAAGACACTGCTATACTGCCGTTAACATGGCATTCGCAATACGCAAAGCGGCGCGGAACGCATCATTCCGCGCATGCACATCATCATGCTGCCAACGTTGAACGGCTTCAATATCTGTTTCATGAATGCGTTCCTCCTTCCCTCGCGTATCGGTATAGTATGCATACTACTGTATGCGAGCGGGTGTTGTCAAGACCCATTGTGTTTCCATTGTGCACGGCGCTTTTGGTGAGTGTATGCAGTATAGCGGCATACTATACGCGTACTATTAGATTGATCGCATTATGCCTTTCGCGGAAAAAGCAGTATCGCCGCCTTCGAGGCGGCGACGAATGATTTTCTTATTATAAAGCGGGAGGGTTTCGCCCCCCGCTCCCCCTGAGGTACGATTGCGAGAAAGGCAGTCTATCAATAGTACAATCATTTCAAAATTGAAACGATCCTCTAATTTCCTTTAGGGTTTAGTGTGTTCTTTTTAGAAAATAGATAATACTTTTGATAAGTGGAGGAACCCGAGAGTCCCTCCCGCCATTCATCATTTTAGAGAAATTCCCGAAGGGGAATTTCTACCTTCATTGTTCATTTTACATTGTTCATTCTGCATTGCCCTTGAGGGCATCCTCCACCAGCGCGCGCAAGCGTACCGGGTCGGCGCGCCCGCCGGTCGCTTTCATGACCGCGCCCATAATGGCCTGCGCCGCGGCGGCCTTGCCCGCGCGGTAATCCGCTACCGCAGCAGGGTTGCCCGCTATCGCGTCGTCAAGGTAGCGCCTGAGCTCATTTTCGTCGCTGATCTGCCGGAGACCCAGCCGGTCTACGACCGTTTCCGGTTCTTCGTCATGCTCCCAAAGGGCGTTGAGCACGCGCTTGCCCGCGCTGGAATTCACGACGCCCGCGCCGATGAGATCGCACAGCTTCGCCATATGTTCCGCCTCTATGGGGAGGTCCGCCTCGCTTTGTCCGCGCAGCCGGAACACTTCGCCCAATAGCAAGTTCGCGAGCAGTTTGGGTTCGCCGGTCAGCGCCGCCGCCTTCTCGAAATAATCCGCGATAAGCTGCTCGTTGGTCAACAGCGAAGCGTCGTATGCGGAAAGGCCGAAGCGCGCCATATACTCCACCCTGCGCTGTTCGGGCAGGCGCGGAATCTCGCGCCCCAGCCGCTCCACATTTTCTTTGGGCAGTTCCACCGCGCACAGGTCCGGATCGGGGAAATAGCGGTAATCGTTGGCGTTCTCCTTGCGGCGCATGGAAAATGTTTTGCCGGTGGCCTGTTCAAAACGCCGCGTCTCCTGTACAATTTCTTCCCCCGCCTCGACGGCCGCGATCTGGCGCGCGGCCTCGTATTCAATGGCGCGGCGGACGGACACGAAGGAGTTGAGGTTCTTGGTCTCGGTGCGGGTGCCCAGCGTGCAGGAGCCCATGGGCCGCACGGACAGGTTGATGTCGCAGCGCAACGAGCCTTCGTTCATTTTGCAG
>JAEWWD010000002.1 GCA_023396535.1 Bacillota bacterium | reverse complement strand
ATTCAGCACGAAGGCGGCAGCATAAACAAGCAGAGGCAGGCCGGGCCGCACGCGCATTCGCTTGTATTTGATTTGAATGGGCGGCTGGCTCTGGTACCTGATCTTGGGCTTGATAAAGTCATGCTTTATGATATCGAGGATACGGGCGCGCTCAAAGAACATCATGTTCCGTATATTGCCGTATCTCCCGGCGCAGGCCCCCGCCACAGCGTATTCCACCCCAGCGGGCGGTATTGTTACCTGATCAATGAAATTGCCTGCACCATCGTCGCGCTGGCCTATGAACAGCAAAAAGGAGTATTCCAAGAAATTCAGCAGTCGCCTTCCACGTACAGGCAGGAAGGCGCGAATACCTGCGCGGATATACACATTACACCGAACGGACGCTTCTTGTACGGATCCAACCGCGGGCACGACAGCATCATCATATACGAGGTGGACGCGGAATCCGGCAGGCTTCTGTATGTGGATACATGCCCTTGCGGCGGCTGTACGCCGCGCAATTTCACGGTGGACCCGGCGGGCGAATATGTGCTTGTTTGCAATCAGGACAGCGACAATATCGCAGTGTTCCGCATAGACCAGTGTACCGGTCGCTTGACGCAAGTTTCGGAGACTGGCGTGCCCACACCTGTTTGCGTTAAATTTTATAACGCCTGATTCTTCAAACCTACTTTTATATGTAAACGCCAAGACGCCCCGAAACAGGGGCGTTTATCTGTCGAAAAGTAGCTCCACAGCTATTTTGAGACTTCGTCCTCCGCGTCGCTTGCTTGCACGATTGCGTCACATGTGTCACGGAGCCGCCTGATCACCTCAATTACGGTCTTATCCATATCGATCCTCCTTATACGCATATAACAAAAGCGCCCCGAAGGCGCTTTATAACCACAAGCATGGCTATGGTAGGAGCGTGAGGTGTATTATACTCATAATGGGCAGTTCGCTTTTATTACTTTAAAAGAATAACTTTCCGAGACACATTCGAACGTCTCATCCCTAAAGTAGAATAAATAATGATTAAGTCTATCCTTTTCAATAGAAGTATCAATATATACTGGCTTTGGGAAATTGCTCTGCCAATCCGAGTGTTGAACGAAATAAAACTCTCCCCATTGAACTCCATATCTTTTATAACGACTTTGGTTATATATATAAAAGCCATCTTCATTAGGTGCTCCCATTCGATATTGAAGGCAATTATAAAACTCTAATACTCCTAAATCTTCTTCATCAAACTCGTCAAATATGAATGCATTAAGATAAAATGACAATATAAGGTTTGACCCGATGACTTCAATTGTTGGCATTGGAGCATTGGGTTCTGCATTCCAATTATCGTTAATTTTTATAAACTCCAAATCTATCACCAAATTTACAAATAATCTTCAATCAGCCCGATCTTAACATGATTTTAGGGTGAGATTCGCAGCCGTAGTGATTTTTTTGTTTCCCAGCTTATACTATATCACAGAAAGAAGTATCATTGAGCATCAATTCTCGCTTTGCGGCTGCACCTATCTTTTTGCAATGGTTCATTGAGTACCTAGAGTTTTCAGCCACCAGCTTCCAAGGTAACCCCTGTACATATCGCAACCGCATCACCTTTGCCTGCTGTCCTGGTAATAACGCAATCCAATCCTCACAGGCCTGCAGCTGCTCCTCCAAGGCTATGACCTCACCAGCGCGCTCCAGCTCCAGATCGTCTAGTTTGGCGACATATTCGGCCAGATGGTCACCAGGTTCACCACTAGGTACCCCCGTTAACGGACGACCGAGCGTTCAGCCTGACTGCGCAACCGGGCGATGCGCTCGTCTAAGCTATCAATCCGGCTGCGGATATCCCGGCAGGCCTGCAGGTCTTGTATTGTCACCCAATCACCCCTTGACGCTGTAAAATAATGTGATACGCTGATATTGGGATCCGTAAGAGTAATGGCTTCGACCTAAGTCTCTGGCCCTTCGGGCGGCGGATCCAACGCGCCACCTTTGTCGCCGGGCAACCCGATGCCTGCATTAGCCCCGGTCGTTAACGACAAGGGTGGCGTTGCTTTTCAGCAGGTTCGGTTCCCCTACTGGGTACCATACTCCAGCACGGTTGATATTTGCAGGCATACGAACTAGGCTCCGCTCCCCCTATGCAATCCGCCGCATACGGGCATACGCATACACCCCGGTAACGTATTCGCTCCATTTGGGCGGCGTCATATCGAGGTATCGGTATCCCGCGAAGGTCTTTTCAAAGAGATCCCGCGCTATATTCTCATTGAGCACAATCTTCTCCGCCTGCCTATGCGTCAGCTTCCGGTAGGTAATCTTCGGCCGCTTGAGGCCTCTGCTTGCGCCCCAACGCTTCCGTCCTTTGGGGTCTTTCATTAAGTAGGTGGCCAGCCTCGAAAGACCAAACTCGTCCGGCTGCAGGCGGCGGCAATTCGCCCGCCCCTTAGTCCAGAGCCGTTCGAGCTAATCTCGACCGAGTCCGCCCTCGACGATCAAGTGGCAGTGTATCCTTTTCTGCTTGTCCTCCGAAAACTCTATGACGTACATCCACTTTGCGGGGCGCAGGCCAGCGCGGCGGCGGGCCGTCTGAATGCGGCGGAGCAGGTTGCGGACATCCTTGCGGGCCTCGGCTTCGGTTGGTGCTTGCTCATATGTGACTGTCAGGTAAAAATCACGGGAGCCGAAATTACAGTGCATCAGCCGAAAGAAGTTCTTACGGGCATTCTTCTCGTTCTGCTTCGCTGCTTTGGAGGTGGTGGTATTGAGCTTATGCTCACTTGTCCAGGAAACGCGAGAAGATCGACGTGGCAAAAATACAGGCCGCTTTTGCCATTCCGAAAGCTATTGGAGATTAATTTAAAAGGTTGCCATAACGTTGCCAGATTGACCGAAAGTGCCGCATTATAAATAAACGAAGTCCCGAGAAATGCCTATTTCTCGGGACTTTTTTGGTCTGGGTGAGAGGATTTGAACCTCCGGCCTCTTGAACCCCATTCAAGCACGCTACCAAACTGCGCCACACCCAGATGATTGTCCGCCGCCCTCGCAGCAAGGACAATTATACTAAAGACCATTTCGAATTGCAAGGTTTTTTTGTAACATTCATATGCAACACAGAAGCGTTGATGTCGGCCCGCCCATCTGTACGTTTGAAAGAAAATCAGTAAATTTTATCCAGTGTAATTCGTTCAAAGCTTCTTCTCCATAAAGCCCACCGTAAACGGAAGGTGGGCAAAACATGCCGTCCCCGTGTGCGCAAATCCGTGATTTACATACCAGGCCTTGAGCCTAGTATTCTCCTCGATGATCCCTATTTGTATCCGGTTCGCTCCCATATTTGCAGCCTCACCGCAGGCATATGCCAGCAGCTTCCCGCCGCCTCCATTGTGTCTGTACGCCGGCAGGACGGCAAGCTTTTCCAGTTCAAATGCTCCCTCGCCCTTATCCTTCAATCCCATAAAACCAATAAGTGCTCCAGTGCAATATAGCCCATACAAATATGCGCCTTGATTCATTTCAGCAACAAGCCGCTCGGTTTTTAGGAATGCACCGTTGGTAGGGCAATTTTCAGCGGTCAATCCGAATTCCTTTGCAACCGTGTCAAAGCTCCGGCGTATGACGTCCGCGCAGGAATCCAACTCCTCATACCGCACTCTGCGTATGAAATAGTCTCTCATCAAAACGCCTCCAAATACGAATTTCCGCTATATTCCATCCCCTATCCGGAACAGCACAGCGCCGAAATAGGTCACCGTATCGTCCCCATTGGAATAGCGTAAGCCGCACCGTTCCGCAAGTGCGTAAACATGTATACCGTATGCCGCCATGGAAGGCAATGCACGTTTCGGATTCCGGCAAGGCTCGTCGTCCATTGCAGTACAGCGCTCGCAGATACGGCAAGTGCCGGCCGACAGATGCAAAAGATCGCCGGGCGGACTGCCTTCCAATATTCGCTGCGCCACCTCGTCGTGCAGAAGGGCGGCTTTGTCAATGCCGGTCTTATCCCGCTTATCCGTTATCTCCCCCACCGTCTCGTATACCAGCGCGCGGTCATAGCCCCGTGCTCTGTCTATCAACGCATGGATCTCCCCCGCATACGGCGGGCACATCCAATTGCGTCCGTAATGCCTGCAAACGTCCTCTTTGCGCAAAAATTACGGGATCCCGCGTCAAACGGGATATCGCAAACGCCGATCATTCCAGCGTCACGCGCCCCGGCATACAGCGCCAGCTCCATCCATTGCTGATCCGTCATATTGCTTTCCCCTCATTACTACACTGGAAATAAATACAGAAAGAGCCTCGGGAGTGCCCCGAGGCTTATTGTATCATCCCTATGCGCGCGGTTTCAATCCTCGGCGCCGATTGCCAAACCGCGAAAACTCATTTTCCGCGCTTTTTCATGGCCGTTAGGGCATTGCCCGCCGCGATCAGCACCGGGTCCCACACGGGGCTGAATGGAGGCGCATAAGCCATATCCACGCGGGACAGCTCTTCCGGCCCCCAACCCGTCTGTATGGCGGCAGAGAGCATGTCAATGCGCTTCCCGGCGCCTGCCGCCCCGAATATCTGCGCGCCCACCAGCCTGTTGTTGCCATCCTCAAAGCGCAGTTTGACAACAACCGGGCCGATACCAGGGTATCCGTGCGCACGCGTACGGCTGTTGACAATGGTTTCCCATGTCTTCATGCCTGCGCGTTCCGCCTCCAGCCGGCCAAACCCCGTGCGGGCCGCTTCCCTTTCCAACACCTTAAATATGGAGGTACCCGCAATGCCCGAGAACACGGCGTTCCCGCCCGCAACGTTCTCCCCTGCGGTTTTGCCGCCCTTATTGGCCGTCGTGCCCAGCGGTATGAATACGTCCGATCCATCCACGATATGCTTTGCCGCCGCGCAGTCGCCTGCCGCATAGATATCCGGCACGCTGGTGCGCATTTGTTCATTCACCCATATGGCCTTCGCGACCGTCAGGCGCAGCCCCGCGGCCTCGGCCAGCTCGGAATTGGGCCGCACGCCCAGCGCCAGTATTGCGATATCCGCCGGATACGTCCCATGCTCGGTGACGACGCGCTGCACATATCCTTCCCCTTCGAACGCGCTTACGCCGTCGTTGACGACGATCGATACGCCCTCGGAGCTGAGATACGCGGCAGCCATATCGGCGATATCAGCATCGAACGTGGTAAGGATTTGAGGGGCCTTTTCCACGATCGTAACCTGACAGCCATAGGAGAGTAGCGTTTCCGTCATTTCAAGCCCAATAAAGCCGCCGCCCACCACGACTGCGTTCCTTGGCTTAGCCTTTTCGATATAGGCGCGAATACGGTCGGCGTCGGGAATCTGCTTGAGGGCGAATATGCCGTCCAATTCCACGCCGTTCAGGCGCGGCACGATGGGGCGCGCGCCGGTCGCAATCACCAGCCGGTCGTATGCTTGAAAGGATTGAGAACCATCCTCCATTTGCACAAGCACGCGTTTATTCCCAGGATCAATGGACAACGCCCTGCAGCCCGTATGGACCTGCACGCCTTGCTCGAGCATCTGTGCGGGCGTGCGGGCGATGAGATCGTCGCGCGCTACCGCGCCCTTGATGTAATAGGGCAGGCTGCAGGCGGAATACGAAATATACTGTTCGTCCGTATACACGTCAATCTGCAAGCCGGTGGCCGTACGGGCCGCTTTCGCCGCTGCGCTCATGCCCGCCGCAACGCCGCCAATCACAACAATCCGCATTTCCGCTCTCCGCCCCCCGCCGTTACCGGCCGTATTTTTCAATTACGCCAAGTCCTGCCATGATGTTGCGCAACTCTTCCAGTTTGGGTCCCTCCAGATCCATATAGGGAGCGCGAACCGCGCCCACAGGCACGCCGAGTATGCGAAGCGCCGCTTTTATCACGATGGGATTGGAAAGCCAGTAGAGCGCTTTGAGCAGATCATAGTATTTAAAGTAAATCGCAACGCTTTCTTCCCGCAAGCCCTCCGAAGTCCAGGGCCGCGCCATCAGCGCCATTTCTTCCGGAATGATATTCCCGCCGATATTGGCAGCTCCGTTGCCCCCAATGGCCAGTGTGGGCAACAGTATGGAATACTTGGGGTAATCGCAGCAGAGTATGTTCAGCCGGTCCCCGCACTTACGTTTAACTTCTACAAGCTGGGCCACACTGGGCATGGCCTCTTTATCCACCACAAAATTTTCGCATTCGTCGGCGAGGAACGCAATGGTATCCGGCTCCAAATTCACGCCTGTCCGGCTGGGGTTGTTGTATACGCCCACCGGTATGGAAACGGACTTCATAACCGTCAGCATATACTCTTTCACGGCCGTCTGCGGCGGCAGCAGATAGGGCGGCACCGTAAATATCAGGCCCTCCGCGCCCTCGGCCTGCGCAAACTGCGCCATGGCGACGGTCGCCTCGGTGGTCGGCATGGTGGCGCCGAAAAATACCGGAATTTTGCCCTGACAGATTTTTACCATCTGCCGGATAATTTCATGCCGCTCCTCAAGGCTCAGCATGGTGGCCTCCCCCGCCGACCCCAGGCAGAAGAGCATGTTGGTTTTGAAATGCACATGGCGATCCACGATTTCACGGAACACACCAAAATCCACTCGATTGTTCGAATCAAATGGAGTGGGTATCGCTACCCAGGAACCGCTGGGCTTGATCATATTCATACCTCCGCACTATTTTTTCGGCATCAGCCGCACTGAAGCATAACCTTAAGAATCTCTTTATCCATGGAACGCATGCCGTTCTTGACGATCTTTGATATGTTATCGATGGTCTCCTCAACGTCGTGGCCAACAAACCCGTCCCCCGCCGCGAATGAAAATCCCTGTTCCGCAAGATCCAACGC